>DAINPC010000148.1:0-6017 GCA_036743695.1 Solirubrobacteraceae bacterium
GGCGAGCGCCACGGCCGCAGCTTCTCCAGCTATGAGGAGCTGTGGCAGTGGTCCGTGGAGGAGCTCGAGGAGTTCTGGGCGGACGTGTGGGAGTTCTGCGGCGTCCGCGCCTCAAAGCCCTACCGGCAGGTGCTTCACTCGCACGAGATGCCCGGCACCAGCTGGTTCGCAGGGGCCGAGCTCAACTACGCGGAGAACCTCCTGCTCGCCGACCGCGACCCCGACGGGGTGGCCCTGCTGCACAGCTCCGAGCTGCGTGAGCTCGAGCAGATTACCTGGGGCGAGCTGAGCGATCAGGTGGCCGCGGCCGCGGGCGGGCTGCGCAGCCTCGGCGTGACGCGCGGCGACCGCGTGGTGGCCTACATGCCCAACATCCCCGAGACGCTCATCGCCTTCCTGGCCGTCGCCTCCATCGGCGCCATCTGGTCCAGCGCCGCCCCGGAGTTCGGCGCGCGCAGCGTCATCGACCGCTTCGCCCAGATCGAGCCCAAGGTGCTGCTGAGCGTCGACGGCTACCGCCATGGCGGCAAGGACTTCGACCGCACCGCCGTCATGCAGAGCATCCTCGCCGAGCTGCCCACGGTCGAGCACACCGTCGTGCTGCCCTACCTGCACCCGCAGGCCGAGCCGGCTGACGGCGCGCGCCACATGCTCACCTGGGCGCAGCTGCTGGAGCGGGGTCGCGGCGTCGACCGGTCGGAGATCGGCCAGCGCTTCGAGCAGGTGCCCTTCGAGCACCCGCTGTGGGTGCTCTACTCCTCCGGCACCACGGGCCTGCCCAAGGCGATCGTGCAGAGCCACGGCGGCATCCTGATCGAGCAGCTCAAGAAGAGTCGGCTGCACCTCGACCTGCGCCCCGGCGACCGCATGTTCTGGTTCACCACCACCGGCTGGATGATGTGGAACTTCCTGATCGGCTGCATGCACAGCGACGCCGCCATCGTCCTCTACGACGGCAGTCCCGGCCACCCCGACCTGGGCGTGCTGTGGCAGCTGGCCGAGCGCGCGGGCATCACCTGCATGGGCGTCAGCGCCGGCCTGCTCGCCAGCACCGAGAAGGCGGGCGTGCATCCAGCCCGCGACTACGACCTGAAGGCCCTGCGCGCGATCGGCTCGACCGGCTCGCCGCTGGCACCCGAGAGCTTCCGCTGGGTGTATGAGCAGGTCGGCTCGGACATCTGGCTGTTCTCCACCAGCGGCGGCACCGACGTGTGCACGGCCTTCGTCGGCGGCTGCCCGCTGCTGCCCGTATACGAGGGAGAGCTGCAGGCGCGCATGCTCGGCTGCGCGGTTGAGGCCTGGAACGAGCGGGGCGAGAGCGTGGTGGACGAGGTGGGCGAGCTGGTGATCACCGAGCCCATGCCCTCGATGCCGCTGTATTTCTGGGGAGACCCGCCCACCCGCGATGGGGCGCACGGCCAGGATGGCCGGGTCGGCGAGCGGCTGCGCGAGAGCTACTTCTCGATGTTCCCCGGCGTCTGGCGCCACGGCGACTGGATCCGCATCACCCCGCGCGGCGGCGCCGTCATCTACGGGCGCTCGGACTCCACCATCAACCGCCAGGGCGTGCGCATGGGGACGAGCGAGATCTACCGCGCGGCCGGCGCCGTCGAGCAGGTGCTGGATGCGCTGGTGGTGGACGTGCCCAGGGCCGGGGGAGAGGGCGAGCTGTGGATGGTGCTGTTCGTCGTGCTGGCCCCCGGCGTGCAGCTGGACGACCAGCTGGCCGCGCTGATCAAGCGGCGCATCCGCGAGGACTGCTCGCCGCGCCACGTGCCCAACGAGGTCCGCCAGATCGAGGAGGTCCCGCGCACGCTCTCCGGCAAGGTGCTGGAGGTGCCCGTCAAGCGCATCCTGATGGGCGCCACGCTGCACGAGGCGGCCAGCGTGGACTCGCTCTCCAACCCCGCCTCGCTGGACTACTTCGTGCAGCTGGCCGGAGAGCTTGCGGGCGGCGAGACGGCCGACTCCCCCGGCGGGCGCTGACGGTCGCGGTAGGCGCGGCGCCCGGCAGGCGCGGCGCCCGGCGGGCTCACAGCCCCATGGAGCGCCCGACGATCTCCTTCATGATCTCGTTGGCGCCCCCGTAGATGCGGGTCACGCGGGCGTCGACGAAGGCGCGCGCGATCGGGTACTCCAGCATGTAGCCGTAGCCGCCGAACAGCTGCAGGCACCGGTCGATGGCGCGCCCCTGCAGCTCCGTGCACCACCACTTGGCCATCGCCGCGTCCTCCGGCGTCAGCTCGCCGGCGTTCAGCGCCTGCGCGCAGCGGTCGACGTACACGCGCGCGATCTCAACTTCGCTGCGCACCTCGGCCAGCGTGAAGCGCGAGCTCTGAAAGGAGCCGATCGGCTGGCCGAAGGCCTTGCGCTCGCGCACGTACTGAAGCGTCCAGCCGAGCGCCGCCTCGGCGGCGGCCACGGCCGAGGCCGCGATCGACAGGCGCTCCTGCGGCAGGTTGGAGACGAGATACAGGAACCCCTGGCCCTCCTCGCCGAGGAGGTTCTCCACCGGCACGCGCGCATCCGCGAAGGACAGCTCGGCGGTGTCCTGGGCGTGCTGGCCGATCTTCTCCAGGTTGCGCCCGCGCTCGAAGCCCTCCGTGCCGCGCTCGACGACCAGCAGGCTGATGCCGCGGTGGCGCTCGCTCGGGTCGGTCTTGACCGCCAGGATCACCAGGTCGGCGTTGATGCCGTTGGTGATGAACGTCTTGGCGCCGCTGACCACATAGTGATCGCCCTCGCGCCTGGCGCTCGTGGACATCGCCGCCAGGTCCGAGCCGATGCCCGGCTCGGTCATGGCCAGCGCCGTGATCAGCTCGCCCGAGGCGATCCCTCCCAGCCAGCGCTCGCTCTGCTCCGCGTTGCAGTAGGTCAGGAAGTAGGGCAGGCAGATGTCGTTCTGAAGCGTGATCCCCAGCCCCAAGCCGCCCACGCCCACGCGCTGGGTCTCCTCGCCGATCACCAGGTTCAGGCGGAAGTCCTCCGCGCCCGCGCCGCCGTGGGCCTCGGGCACGGCCATGCCCAGGAAGCCGCCGCGCCCCGCCAGCGCGAACACCTCGCGCGGCACGATCCCCGCGCGCTCCCACTCGCCGTAGCGGCCCTCCTCGCCCAGCACCTCGCGCTGCAGGAAAGTGCGAAAGCTCGCGCGGAAATCCTCGTGCACGTCCTCGTACAGGCTGCGCCTCATCGCGACCGCACCCTACCGGGCGCCCGCCCGCTCAGGCGGCCCGCTTGGACGTGCCGGGGAGGAGTGACGGGCGCACACGTCGAACAGAACCGCCGATGAAGCGCGCGGACACCAAGACCCCCGAGCGTCCGTCCGCCCCGGCGAACGGCACGAGCGAGCACCAGAGCCTCTCCAAGTACATCCGGGCGCGCTTCGACGAGTGCTCGCGCTCGCAGAAGGACGTGGCGCAATACATCGTGGACCACCTGGACGAGGCGGCCTTCCAGACGGCCGAGGAGCTGGCCCGCCGCGCCAACACCTCCAGCTCCACCGTGGTGCGCTTCTCCCAGGCCCTGGGCTTCGAGGGCTTTCCCGAGCTGCAGGCGGCCGCGCGCGAGGAATACCGCCGCGTGAACGCCAAGGCGGCCAAGGAGGGCGCGCCGTCGGGCTCCTCCACGCCGCTGTTCTCACTCGACCAGAACGAGTTCGAGGCGGCGCTCGCGGCGGACCACCTGAACGTGGAGGAGACCGCGCGCAAGGTCTCCAGAAGCTCCGTGGAAGCTCTGATCGAGGCGATCGTCAGCGCGGAGAAGGTGCTGGTGGCGGGCACCGACCAGATGGCCTTCTTCGCCAGCTACCTGCGCCATCTGCTGATGCTGCTGGACCTGCGCGTGGACGTCGTCGCCTCCCCCTCCCAGGAGGCGCTCAGCCGTCTCGGGCGGATCGACCCGGCGACGCTCGTCATCGGCCTCTCGGCGGGCCGCCCGCACCCGCTGGTGGTGCGCGCCATGAAGCTCGCCCGCCACCGCCAGGCGCGAACCGCGGCGATCACCGACGCGACCCTCTCCGAGGTGGCCAAGCTGGCGCAGATCAAGCTCTACTACTCCTCCAACAGCCCCGCCTACGTGCGCTCGCACACGGCGCTGCTGAGCGTCATCCAGGCGCTGGCCTACGGCGTCTACGCGCAGGACACCGCGCAGTACGACGACCGCATCAAGGCCTTTCGGCTGAAGTAGAGGCCGCGTCGCATGCGACGCGGCCCCGGCCGCACATGTGCGGCCGGACGGTCGGCGCATGCGCCGACCGCACAGCGACGATCGATGCGGGAGATGGCCGGCCGCCGGCGCGGCCCGGAGGCATGCGCTGTGTCGACGTATGCGCCGCGCGCGGGCGGCCTCATCCAGGCCCGGCTGCCGCTAGTCTTCGGCCTCAAGCCACCGATGGGAGATCTGATGACGCGCACGCTCGCCATCCGTCGAAGCGCCCTGGGAGTGACAGTCGGCCTCTTGCTCGCCGCGATGACGCTGGCCGCCGCGGCGCTCGCGGCCAAGCCGGCGCACGGCGCGCACTTCACCGGGCGCACCGCCGCCGCACCGATCCTCGGCTTCTATGCCCCGGTCAGGTTCACCGTCTCCCAGAACGGGCGCCAGCTGACCGGCTTCAGCTACGGCAGCTTCGGCTGCTTCGGCGCCGGTGGCTTCCGCCCCGGCGTCAACCCCTACACCGGCGGCTCGATAATCCACGTCGGAGCGGTCCGCGTGTCCGCCTCGGGAAGCATCTCGGTGAGCGGGGCGAAGTCGACCTCGAGCGCCTTCGGCAACACGACCGTGACGACGATCTCGGTGACGGGCCGCTTCACCAAGGCGAAGGCCGCGACGGGCAAGATCACCTTCTCGCAGAAGATCAGCGGGAAGTTCAACTCGACCTGCGGGCCCGCGCAGATCGGCTTCAGCGCCAGCGCCCGCTGACCCGGCGGCGTGGCCGCACCCCCGCCGGATGCGGCGGAGAGCCGAGCATGCGCCGCGCGGGAGGATGAGCCGGGCATTCTCGTGCCGGCGGGAAGCACCGGCGCGCGGCTAGACTTCGCCCCATGCGCGACGAGGCGACATTCCGAGTCAAGGCGGGCCTGGCGGAGATGCTCAAGGGCGGGGTGATCATGGACGTGGTCACCCCCGAGCAGGCCAAGGTGGCGGAGGACGCGGGCGCGGCGGCGGTGATGGCGCTGGAGCGCGTTCCGGCGGACATCCGCCGCGACGGCGGCGTGGCGCGGATGTCAGATCCGGAGATGATCGCTGGCATCCAGGAGGCGGTCAGCATCCCGGTGATGGCCAAGGCGCGCATCGGGCACTTCATGGAGGCGCGCGTGCTGGCCGCGCTGGAGGTGGACTACGTGGACGAGTCCGAGGTGCTCACGCCCGCGGACGAGCGCAACCACATCGACAAGTGGGACTTCAAGGTGCCGTTCGTGTGCGGCGCCACCAACCTCGGCGAGGCGCTGCGCCGGATCGGCGAGGGCGCGGCCATGATCCGCTCGAAGGGCGAGGCGGGCACGGGCGACATCGTGGAGGCGGTGCGCCACATGCGCCAGATCACAGGCGAGATCCGCCGCCTGGCGACGCTCGGCTCCGACGAGACTGCGACGGCGGCCAAAGAGCTCGCCGCGCCGCTGGATCTCGTGCGCGAGGTGGCCCGCGAGGGCAGGCTGCCCGTGGTGCTGTTCTGCGCCGGCGGGATCGCCACGCCGGCGGACGCCGCGCTGATGATGGCGCTGGGGGCGGAAGGCGTGTTCGTGGGCTCGGGGATCTTCAAGTCCGACGATCCGCCAACGCGGGCGCGGGCGATCGTGGCGGCCACCACGCACTGGCGGGACGCCGAGCGCGTGGCGGAGGCCTCGCGCGGTCTGGGACCGGCGATGGTGAGCCTCGAGAGCTCCAAGCTCGAGGGTGAGCAGCTCCTCGCCCAGCGCGGCTGGTAGCTGGACCGCCCTGCCCGCTGAAGTGACCGCTCCGCTGATCGGCGTGCTGGCGCTCCAGGGCGGCTTCGAGGCACACGAGCGAACACTGCGCCG
>DAINPC010000149.1:0-5937 GCA_036743695.1 Solirubrobacteraceae bacterium
CCGAGCCAGCCCGCGCTGGCGCGGATGTCGTCGTCGACGAACACCACCAGCTCCCCGTCCGAGCGCTCGACGCCGGTATTGCGGGCCACGTTCAGGCCGAGCGGCCTCGGATGGGGCTCGTAGCGCGCACCGAACGAGGCGGCGAGCTCGCGTGCCTGCGGCGAGGCGCCGGCGTCGTCGATCACCACTACCTCCGCGCCGGCTCGCTCGGCCGCGGGAGCGATCGAGGCGAGCGCCACCTCCAGGTATGGGAGGCGGTTGCGGGTGGGAATCACGATTGACGCGGGCTTCATGTCGCAGACAGTCTAGGTTTGCGCTGGTGGTCCTGTTCCTGCACAACCGCTACCGCACCACCGGCGGGGAGGAGCGCGTGGTCGAGGAGCTGATGCGGCTCGTGCGCGAACAGCTCGGCGAGCCGGCCGAGCTGTTGAGCCGCGACTCCGCCGGGCTCGGCAGAGGGCGCGCGGCCGTCGGGCTGCTGCGCGGCGGCCTGCACCCCGAGGAGGTCTCTCGCGCGGTGCGGTTGACCGGGGCGCGCGTCGTGCACGCCCACAACCTCCAGCCCGCGCTCGGCTGGCGGGCGCTGGCGGCTGCGCGCGCGGCGGGCGCGCGGGTGGTGCTGCACCTGCACCAGTACCGCCTGGTGTGCGCCATCGGCGTGTGCTTCACCCGTGGCGCCGAATGCACCCGCTGTCGCGGCCGCGACACGCTCCCGGGCGTGCGCCTGAACTGCCGTGGCAGCCTGCCCGAGGCGGCCGCCTACGGCGCATCGCTGGCCCTCTGGCAGCGCCGTCTGGCCGAACAGGCGGACGCGGTGATCGTCCCGTCCCGGTTCGCCCGCGAGCGGCTGCGCGAGCTGCGCGCGCCGCTGCCCTGGGAGCGCGTGCATGTGCTGGCGCCACCCGTGCGCGCACCCCTTCGGACGGCGAGCGCCGAGGCGGCTGACGGCTCCTACGCGCTGGTCGTCTCGCGCCTGTCGCCGGAGAAGGGCGTGGACGTCGCGATCGACGCCTGCCGAATTGCGGATATTCCCCTCGTGGTCGCCGGCGAGGGCCCCGAGCGGGCGGCGCTCGAAAAGCGCGCGCGGGGCAGCGCGGTGCGCTTGCTCGGACGGGTGGGGGAGGAGGAGCTGGCGGGACTGCGCGCGCGCGCCTCGATCGCGCTGGCTCCATCGCGCTCAGCGGAGACGTTCGGGTTGGCGGTGGCCGAGGCGATGGCGGCGGGGCTGTCCGTGGCCGGCAGTCGCGTGGGGGCACTGCCGGAGCTGCTGGAGGCGGAGGCGCTCGTGGCGGCGGGCGACGCGCCGGCGCTGGCCGGTGCGATCGCGCGCCTGGCCGGAGATCGAAGAGCGGGTGAGCGAAACCTGCGACGCGTGAGCGAGCGCTGCGCGCCTGAGGTCGTGGCGCGCGCGCTGGCGCGGGTCTACGGCAGCGGCGACGCCGCTGCGCCGAGCACGTAGGCTCCGGACGTGCGCTCGTCCCTCAGCGCCCTGATAACGGGCATCACAGGTCAGGACGGCTCGTTCCTGGCGGAGCTGCTGCTGCAGAAGGGCTACAAGGTCACGGGCATGATCCGCGGCGAGGAGGGGGCCCCGCTCGGCTGCTCGGAGCATCTGCGGGGGCAGATCCAGTTGGTGCGGGGCGATCTGCTGGAGCCCGAGACGCTGCACGGCGCTCTCGTGCGGGTCCGTCCGCGCGAGATCTACCATCTGGCCGCCCCCTCGTTCGTTCCCGCCTCCTGGGAGCGCCCGGGCGAGACGATCCGTGCGATCGCCGGCTCGTGTGCGGCGATCCTCGAGGCGGTCCGTGAGATCGACCGCGACATGCGGGTGTTCGTGTCCTGCTCCGGCGCCATCTTCGGCGAGGCACCCGAGAGCCCACAGCGCGAGGACACGCCCTGCCGGCCGACGTCGCCCTATGCGATCGCCAAGCTGGCGGGGCACGAGCTGGTGGGTGCGCTGCGCGCCCACGAGGGTCTGCACGCGAGCTCGGGCATCGCCTTCAACCACGAGTCCGAGCGCAGGCCCGAGCGGTTCGTGACCCGCCGGGTCACGCGCGCGGCGGCGGCGATCTCCCTCGGCCTGCAGCAGGAGCTGACGCTGGGCTCGCTGGACGCCGTACGCGACTGGTCGTTCGCGGGTGACATCGTCGAGGCGGCGTGGCTGATGTTGCAGCAGGATCAGCCGGCCGACTACGTCCTGGCCAGCGGCGTGCCGCACACGGTGGCCGAGCTGGCCAGGACGGCGTTCGCGTGCGTGGATCTGGACCTCGAGCGCCATCTGCGCGTCGACGCGGCCCGCGTGAGGGCCAGCGAGCCCACCCCGAGCATCGGCGATCCGAGCAGGGCGCGCGAGCAGCTCGGCTGGCGCGCGCGGATGAGCTTCGAGCAGCTCGTGCAGCGCATGGTGCAGGCGGACCTCCAGGCCCTGCGCGCCACCATCGCCAGCGCCTGAGCGACGAGGCCTGCCCGTCTCGGGCAGGCCTTACACTGGCGCCCTGGATGACAACCGTCGGTGTCATTGGACTGGGCTATGTCGGTCTGCCGCTCGCGGTGGCGTTCGCGCGGGAGGACTGCGAGGTGATCGCGCTCGATCTGGACTCGCACAAGGTCGAGTCCGTCCGCGCCGGGCGATCCTACGTGGAGGATGTCTCCAGCGACGATCTGGGGGCGGTGGCCGAGCGCGTCCACGCCACGACCCGCTACGCGGACCTGGCCAAGGCGGACGCCGTGCTCGTGTGCGTGCCCACGCCGCTGACGCGCAACCGCGAGCCCGATCTCGGCCCGCTGATCGACTCTACGCGCGCGCTGGCGGAGGTGCTCCAGGCCGACCAGCTGGTGGTGTTGGAGTCCACCACCTACCCGGGTACGACGCGCGAGCGCGTGGCGCCGCTGCTGGAGGAGTCGGGCCTGGCGGCTGGCAGGGACTTCAACCTGGCGTTCTCCCCCGAGCGCGTGGACCCCGGTCGCACCGACTTCACGCTGCGCAATACCCCCAAGGTGGTGGGCGGCCTGACCGAGGCGTGCGCCGAGCGGGCCGTGGCGCTGTACGGGCTGGTGTGCGATGAGGTGCTGCGCGTGTCCAGTCCCGAGGCTGCGGAGCTGACCAAGCTGCTGGAGAACATCTTTCGCTCGGTCAACATCGCGCTGGTGAACGAGCTGGCGATGCTGACCGACCGCATGGGCATCGACATCTGGGAGGTGGTGGATGCGGCCGCGACCAAGCCCTACGGGTTCATGCGCTTCGAGCCGGGACCGGGGATGGGCGGGCACTGCCTGCCGGTTGATCCGTTCTACCTGAGCTGGCGCGCGCGGGAGTTCGACATGGCGACCGAGTTCATCGAGCTGGCGGGCAAGGTCAATCAGCAGATGCCCTACCACTGCGTGGCCAAGGCGCAGCGCGCGCTCAACGACAGGGGGCTGTCCGTCAAAGGCGCGCGCGTCACGGTTGTGGGCGTCAGCTACAAGCCGGGGATGGGCGACATCCGCGAGTCGCCCGCGCTGAAGATCATCGCGCTGCTGCGCGACCTCGGCGCGGAGCTCCTCTACCACGACCCGCACGTGCCCAGCCTGACGGAGTTCGGGCTGAGCAGCACTCCGCTCGAGCAGGCCGTCGCGGACGCCGATCTCGCGCTGATCGTCACCGCGCACCCGGGCGTCGATCACGAGCTGATCGCCCGGCGCGCCCGCCTCGTGGTCGATCTCCGCGGCGTCACCCGCGCCTCCGCGACCGCCAACATCGTCCGCCTGTGAGCGGCGCCCGGCCGAGCGGCGCGGCGCACGCGCGCGGGCCGATCCTCGCAGACGGGGTGCTGGTGGGCGAGGGCCCCACGTTCGGTGCCTGCGTGGTGGTGCACGAGGGCACGGTCATCGGCGTGGGCTGCTCGATCGAGGACCACGCCGTCCTCGGCAAGCGGCCGAGGCTCGCGCGTCATTCCTCCGCCCACGGCGAGCTGCCGGCGCTGGAACTGGGTGCGGGGGCAAGCGTGGGCACCGGCGCGGTGGTGTTCGCGGGGGCGAGGATCGCAGCGGAGGCGATCATCGGAGACCAGACGTTCGTGCGGGAGCGGGCGTCGATCGGCGAGCGGTCGGTGATCGGGCGGGGAAGCGTGGTGGACAACGACGTCCGCATCGGCGCCCGCGTGCGGGTGCAGACGGGCGTCTACCTGACCGCGTTCACGCTCCTCGAGGACGATGTGTTCGTGGGTCCGGGCGCCACCACCACCAACGACGACACCATGAGCCGCCACGCGCCCGAGGCTCCCCTGCGCGGCGCGATCCTGCGCCGCGCCTGTCGCGTGGGCGGCGGCGCGGTCCTGACGCCCGGCGTGGAGATCGGCGAGGAGGCTTTCGTGGCGGCGGGTGCTGTGGTCACGCGCGACGTCCCCCCGCGCGCGGTGGTCATGGGCGTGCCCGCGCGCATCGTGCGCGAGGTGGGCGAGGAGGACCTGCTGGAGCGCTGGCGCTAGGCGGCGGCGCGGCGAACCGATGCGGCAGCCGCCACCACCTCATCGGCCTGCTCGCGTGTGAGCACGGGGCTCATCGGGATCGCCAGGTGCGTGGCGGCAGCGCGCTCGGTTGCGGGCAGCTCCACCCCGGCCCCCCACTCGCGCATCGCCGCCTGGCGGTGCACGGGAGTGCGGTAGTAGGGCTTGAAGCCGACGTCGGCCGCAGCGAGAGCGCCTTCCAGGCGCTGCACCTCGGGGTCGCTGACGACGTAGAGGTGCCACGCCGGCGAGCATCCCTCGACCGGCCGCGGCAGGCCGAGGAGCTCGCCCAGGCCGGCCTGCTCGTAGTGGCGAGCAGCCTGACGGCGGCCCTCGGCCCAGCCATCGAGGTGCGGCAGCTGTACGCGCAGGATCGCCGCCTGGAGCTCGTCCAGGCGCGAGTTGTAGCCGATCTGCTCGTAGCTGATCTTGTCGTGGGAGCCGTGGAAGCGCAGGGTGCGCACGCGTTCGGCGAGCTGCTCGTCCCCGGTTGTGATCGCGCCGCCGTCGCCGAAGGCGCCGAGGTTCTTGGAGGGGAAGAACGAGAACGTCGCGGCCGTCCCCAGCGCGCCCGGGCGCCCGCCGTCGCCCACCGATCCGGCGGCCTGCGCGGCGTCCTCCAGCACGGGCACGCCGAGCGCCTCGATCTCGGCCACCTGCGCCACGTTGCCGAACAGGTGCACCACGATCACCGCCTTGGTCCGCGGCGTGAGCGCCGCGCGCACGGTCTCCGCGGTGACGCAGTAGGTGTCCGGGTCGATGTCGCAGAACACGGGCCTCGCCCCGGTCGCGGGGATCGCCTCGGCGGAGGCGTAGAAGGTGAACGACGGCACCACCACCTCGTCGCCGGGGCCGACGCCCATCGCCCGCAGGGCGATTGTGATCGCCTCGGTGCCGTTGGCCACCCCGATGGCGTGCTCGGCGCCGCAGTAGGAGGCGAACTCCCGCTCGAAAGCGCTCACCTCGGGACCGAGAATGTAGCGCTCGGACTCCAGCACGCTATCGATCGCCCGATGCAGCTGATCGCGCAGGGCGATCAGCGGCGTGGAGGTGTCGAACAGGGGAACCCCCATCGCGCTCAGCGGCCCGCCAGCAGCTCCAGGTCCGCGCGCGTCATCAGCCGGATCAGCTGCTCGAAGGACGTCTGCGGCTTCCAGCCGAGGTCGCGCTCGGCCTTGGCGGAGCTGCCGATCAGGTGATCGACCTCCGCGGGCCGGACGAACGCGGGGTCGATCGCCACGTACGGCTCGAAGTCGCCCAGGCCCGCCTCGTCGAAGGCGAGCAGGCAGCAATCGCGTACCGAGTGGGCCTCTCCGGTGGAGATCACGTAGTCCTCGGGGACATCGCGCTGGAGCATCAGCCACATCGCCTCCACGTAGTCCTTGGCGTAGCCCCAGTCGCGCTCGGCGTCGAGGTTGCCGAGTCGCAGCTCCTTGGTCAGGCCGTGCTTGAT
>DAINPC010000150.1:0-5838 GCA_036743695.1 Solirubrobacteraceae bacterium
CCGCGGGGCACACGATCGCCCCCCGGCTCCCCGCGGCCGCGAGCTCGCGCACGACGTCGAGTATGTCCGGGCCCAGCCACTGCTCGGAGGTGCGTCCGGCGCTCTGCCAGGCGATCGACCACCGTGCCAGGCCGGCGCTCGCGGCGACAGCCTCGGCGGTCTCCCTCAGCTGCTGCGGGTAAGGGTCGCCCGAATCGAGGATCCGCGACGGCAGGCTGTGCGCCGTGAACACAAGATCCAGATCCGCGTGCGCCTCGGCTGGGAAGGACCCCACGGCCTCCCGCACGCGATCGGCGAGCAGCGCGATGTAGGACGGCTGCAGGTGCCAGTCCTCGACGAACATGAAGTCGAGCCGATCGCCGGCTGCCTCCGTCACGCGCGCGATGTACTCGCCGACGCTGAGCGAGGAGTAGTGAGGTGCGAGCACGAGCCCGACCGCGCGTCGCGCGCCCGAGTCGATCAACGCGTTCACGCCGTCCTCGATGAACGGAGGCGCGTGCTTCATTCCCAGCTCGACTTGGACGCGCTGGTCGCACTCGGCGTCGAGCAGGTGCTGCAATCCAGCCTGCTGGGCGCGCGAGATCTCGAGCAGCGGCGAGGTGCCACCGATCGCGCGGTAGCGGCCGATCAGCTCCTCCAGCCGCGCCGGCTCGGGCGGCCTGCCGCGGCGGATGTGGGTGTAGTAGCGCTCGACGTCCGTGAGTGCCGCGGGCGTCCCGTACGCCATTAGCAGCACGCCCGTTGGCTCAGACACGTGGCACGCTCCGTCCAGCGTCCTCGGTCCGCCGCCTCGAGTCCGTGTGCTCGCGGACATGCTCGACGATGCGTCGCAGCACGTCCGGCGAGGTCTCGGGAAGCACTCCGTGGCCGAGGTTGAACACGTGCCCGGTGCCGCCGCCGCGGTCGAGCACTGCACGGACGTGCTCGGCGAGGATCTCCCACGGCGCCAGGCAGAGAGCGGGGTCGAGGTTGCCCTGGACCGTGATCTCCTCGCCCAGTCGGGTACGGGCGGCGTCCAGAGGCACGCGCCAATCGACGCCGACGACGTCCGCGCCGGCTGCCGCCAGGAGCGGCAGGAGCTCCCCGGTGCAGACGCCGAAGTGGATCCGCGGCACGTTGAGATCGGCGGTCGCGCTGAAGATCCGGCGCGAGGCGGGCAGCACGAAGTCCCTGTAGCTGTCGGGGTCAAGCGCTCCGGCCCAGCTGTCGAAGATCTGCACCGCCTCTGCACCGGCCGCAACCTGCGAACGCAGTGAGGCGATGGCGATGTCGGCGAGCTCCTCCAGCAGGCGCCGCCATAGAAGCGGCTCTCCGTACATCATCTTCCGGGTGCGGGCATGTGTCTTGGACGGCCCGCCCTCGATCAGATAGCTGGCGAGCGTGAACGGCCCGCCCGCGAAGCCGATCAGCGGCACGTCGAGCTCGGCGACCGCAAGACGCACGGTCTCCGCCACATAGGGCGCGTCCTCGTCCGGGTGAAACGGACGCAGGCGTCGCAGGTCCGCCGTGCTGCGAATCGGCTCGGCGATGACCGGGCCGACACCGGGAACGATCTCGAGGTCGATGCCCGCCGCCGCCAGCGGCAGGGTGATGTCTGAGAAGAGGATCGCCGCGTCTACGCCCAGGCGCCGCACCGGCTGCAGCGTGACCTCGGCGGCGAGCTCCGGCGTGCGGCAGATCTCGAACAGGCCCGCGTGCTCCCGCACCGCGCGGTACTCGGGCAGCGAGCGGCCCGCTTGACGCATGAACCAGACGGGCACGCGCTCGACGGGCTCGCCGCGGTAGGCGCGCAGCAGCAGCGGGTCATCGTTGGAGGCTGGCGCTCTCTCGCTGGCGGCACACACCGGAGCGTCCGGTCCGGCGGCTGATCCGTGGGGCACTGTCGGCACGCTAGGCAGCCACCCGCTGGGCGCCATCCGCAGTGCGCCACGACGCGGTAGGTAGTTATCACGTTGACCCAGCCCGTAGGTTCTACGGCCGAGCGCCCCCCCGGCGATGTCTAGGCTATGCGGCGATGCGCGTGCGAGCCACACCGGAGCTCCACCTGCATGCCTCAGCGCTCGCCGCTCGGACCGAGCGCGATCGGCGGCTCAGCGAGCTCGACTTCGATTCCGCGCCGTTCACGATCGCCTGGGAGATCACGCGCGCGTGCGCATACGCATGCACCCACTGCCGCGCGGACGCGCAGCCCCGACGCGATCCGCGGGAGCTCGACACAGCTGAGGGGAAGCATCTGATCGACAAGCTCGCCGGCTTCGACACACGCCCGATCCTCGTGTTCACGGGCGGCGATCCGCTGATGCGTCGCGACGTCTTCGAGCTTGCGCGCCATGCAGACGAGCGTGGCCTGCGAGTGTCGCTGACGCCGACCGCGACCGCACTGTCGACGCGCGAGCGGATGCGCGAGGCCCGCGACGCCGGCGTGCGCCGGGTGGCGTTCAGCCTCGACGCCGTCGACCGGACCGCACACGACAGCTTCAGAGGCTTCGAGGGCTCGTTCGAGCGCACGCTGGCCGGCATCGAGAACGCGCGCGCCGAGGGCATGCCGCTCCAGATCAACACCACCGTCTGCGCATCCAACGTCGATCAGCTCGAGCGGTTCGTGCCGCTTCTGCAGGAGTGGGGAGTCGTGCAGTGGTCGGTCTTCTTCCTCGTCCCGGTCGGTCGCGGAGCGCGCCTGGCGATGCTCACCGCGGAGGAGCACGAGACTGTCCTCGGCTGGCTCCACGATCTCACCGGCTCGGTCCCGTTCGACATCAAGGCGACCGCGGCGCCGCATTACCGGCGGATCGTGCGGCAGCGCTCACATCGGGTGGCCGGCGCCGGATTCAGCTTCCCCGACGGGCTCAACCGGCCCGGTAGCGGCAAGGGCGTGAACGACGGGCGCGGTTTCATGTTCATCTCGCATCTCGGCGAGGTGATGCCATCCGGCTTCCTGCCGCTCGTGGCCGGCAACGTGCGCGAGCACGATCCCGTCGCGCTCTACCGCGACTCGCCGCTGTTCCGCGAGCTGCGCGATCCCAAGGCGCTGAAGGGCAAGTGCGGCCGCTGCGAGTTTCGCGAGGTCTGCGGCGGCAGCCGCGCGCGGGCATACGGAGTCACTGGCGACCATCTCGCCGCCGACCCGAGCTGCTCCTATCAGCCGGCCACCTGATCCTCTCGACCTTCGGACCGCAAGGGCCGGAGCATGCCGTCGCCAGCTGACTCAGCGCGTCTGCTTGCGAGCTTAGACCGCGTTCGCCTGGGCCCACGCGACGATGTTCGTGGAGTCATCGACGACGGTGCCATCGTCGAGCACCAGCGTGGGGACCTTGTGGTTGCCGGTTAGCCGCTTGATCTCGCGCCGGCCCGGGAACAGACGGTCGGTGCCATAGCAGCCGTAGGTCCTCACGACGGTGGGGCTGTGCCCGGCCGTCTCGAGCGCTTTGTGCGCCCTTGAGCACGCGTGACGGTCGGCTGGCCCAAGCGTCCCGTAGCACACGTACAGTCGCATCTCCCGAGCGTAGCGAGGACCGACTCGGGGCACTCGATCACGAGCTCCCAGCACAACTCATGACCCGAAGGTCGCGGGCAGTGGGCGCACCACCGTCGGCGACACCCTTCAGAGCCCATCGAAGCGCGATCGAAGGGCGGCTTCATCGCCCCGCGGCGCAGCACCGATTGCGATCCGTAGTTTGGTCGGATGGCAATGGTCGCGCCCAGGAGTAGAGCTGAGAGAAAGGAGTTGACGATGTACGCAAGCGTGCGGCATTACACGATGGGTGCGGGTTCGCTTGACGCGCTCATGATCGGGCAGCACTCTCCGTGAGGCGGGGCAGATGTCCGAAGGCCCCGTCCTGGTCATCGGAGCAACCGGTCGGACCGGCCGGCTGATCCTCGGCCGCCTGCTCGAGCGTCGCGTTCCCGTTCGCGCCTTGGTCCGAGATGCCGCCAAGGGCGACGAAGTGCTTCCGCCGGACGTCCCGCGATTTCTCGGAGACGTTCGCCGTGGTGAGACGCTGACGGAGGCGATGGCCGACGTGAGTAGCGTGATCATCGCCACGTGCAGCAGCGCGGAGCACGACAACAGCGCCGAAGCAGTGGACTACCGCGGCACTCGCAACATCATGGAGCAGGCGGTCACGGCGGACGTCGGCCTGGTCGTCTTCGTCTCAACTATCTACGCCAGCCGGCCGGAGCACTACCAAGATGTGGAGCCGACGAGCCTGGGATGGAAGGCAAAGGCCGAGGAGGTCATCCGGAGCTCCGGCGTTCCCTATTGCATCATCCGTTCCGGTTGGCTAACGGACGGAGGTGGCGGTGAGCCGCTGGCCGTCTCGCAGGGCGATACCGCCGAGGGCCGGATCTCGCGGGCGGACCTCGCCGACGTCTGCACGCAACTGCTCTGTCTCCCAGCCGCACGCGGAAAGACCCTCGAGGTGGTCGCGGCGCCGGCAGGGCAGGCGCCGAGCCTCGCATCCGCCGTCGTCGCCCTGGCAACCGACGCCGATGCGGGCTCCAAGCCAGCGCCGGCGGCCTCAGCCAACGAGCTGAGGATGGCACGAGCCCACGCATCGCCGAGCCCGAGACGCGTTGCTATCTGTGGCGGCGGCGTCGCGGCGGTCGAGGCGCTGCTGGCGCTGCGCGCGCTTCTGGAGGTTGGGGTTGAGGTGCACCTGGTTGCCCCGAACTGCCAGTTCATCTACCAGCCGCTCGCGGTCGCGGCGCCCTTTGATCTCGCCCAGACTCACCTCTCAGACCTCGCGGGGATCGCCGGCGAGCAGCGCGCCGAGCTGCACGTGGACTCGCTGGCGCGCGTGGACGCCGAGCACCGGCGCATCGGACTCGCCGGTGGCAACACCCTTCCCTACGATGCCTTGCTCGTCGCGGTGGGCGCCCGGCGGCACGACTGGCTGCAGGGTGCATTGCACTTCGGTGGAGCGGCGGACGTGGCGGCGTTCCGGGCCCTGCTCGAGCGACTCGAGAGCGGCGCCGACCAGCGGCTGTCCTTTGTCAACCCCGCTGGTAACAGCTGGGCGCTGCCGCTGTATGAGCTTGCGCTGCTGACCGCCTCGCGCCTGGCCGACCGAGGCGTCATCGGCGTCGAGCTCAGCCTCGTCACGCCCGAGGCCGAGCCACTGGCGGTGTTCGGGCCGGCGGCCGGCCGGATGCTGCGCAACCTCCTGGCGGCACGCGGGATAGCGCTCAAGGCGGGAGCCCGCGTGGAGAAGATCCAAAGCGGCAAGCTCCACCTCCACCCAAGCGCCACACTCGAGGTCGATCAGGTCGTCACCCTTGCGCAGCTCGAGGGCCCCGCCGTGCCGGGACTGCCTTGCGACGCGGCGGGCTTCATCGCCGTCGATGAGCAGAGCCGGGTCACCGGTCTCGACGACGTGTACGCGGCCGGCGACGGGACAACCGGCCCGATCAAGCAGGGGGGCATCGCCACCCAACAGGCCGATGCGGCCGCCGAGGCCATAGCCGCACGAATGGGCGCCCCCGTCACGCCATCTCCCATCCGGCCCACGCTCAGGGGCATGCTCCTCACCGGCATCGCCCCTACCTATCTGCGTACACAGATCGCGGATACCGGCGACTCCTTCGAGACCGCCGCCAACCCACTTTGGTGGCCACCGAGCAAGATCGCCGGCCGCTACCTGGCACCCTACCTTGCCGGTCATAGCCCGCTCACCCGCGGCCAGACGCTCCAAGACCGTCCGCCCTCCACCCAGGATCGCGCGACGCTCCGAGAGTCACGCGACGAGGCTCGTGAGCTGGCTCTGACCTTCGTCGAGCACGATGCCGCCGGTGGCCACTTCAAGTCGGCCCTGCAGTGGCTCGAGGTGCTCGAGCAGATCG
>DAINPC010000151.1:0-5730 GCA_036743695.1 Solirubrobacteraceae bacterium
GCCATCAGCACGATGTTCGGCAGGCAGCGCAGGTAGGCGATGTCGAACGCGCCGTGGTGGGTGGGCCCGTCGTCGCCGACGAGGCCCGCGCGATCCATGGCGAACACCACGTTGAGCTTCTGCAGGCAGACGTCGTGGACGATCTGGTCGTAGGCGCGCTGCAGGAACGTGGAGTAGATCGCCGCCACCGGCTTGACCCCCTCCAGCGCCAGGCCGGAGGCGAACAGGATCGCCTGCTGCTCGGCGATCCCCACGTCGAAGTAGCGCTGCGGCATGGCCTTCTGCAGGAGGCTCAGCCCGGTGCCCGAGTTCATCGCCGCGGTGATGCCCACCACGCGCTCGTCGCGTTCGCATTCGCGCACCAGCGCCTCACCGAAGACCTGCGTGTATTGGGGCGGGGCGGGCTTGGCAGGCTCGGCGCCCGGAGCCCGGGGAGCGGGCACGGAGCGGGTGGGCGAGCCGTTGAGGATCGACTTCGGCTTGGCGGCGTGCCACTTCTCCATCCCCTCCAGCCCTCCCTCCTCCGCGGGGGCGAAGCCCTTGCCCTTGACCGTCGCGATGTGCACCACCACCGGGCGCCCCGCGGCCAGCGCCTCGCGCAGCGCCTCGCGCAGCGCGCGCACGTCATGGCCGTCCACCACGCCCATGTACGCCCAGTCGAGCTCCTCCCACCACAGGCCCGGAGCCCAGAATGCCTTGATGGACTCCTTCAGGTGGGGTCCCAGCCGCTCGAACGCCGCGCCGATCCCGCCCGGCAGGCGCGTCAGACCGCCCTCGACGCCGGCTCGCGCATGCCACAGCTTGGGGTTCAACCGCACCCGGTTGAAGTAGCGCGACAGGGCGCCCACGTTCGGTGCGATCGACATGCCGTTGTCGTTGAGCACCACCACGATCGGCGTGCCCAGGCCGCCCGCCTGGCCGATCGCCTCGAAGGCCACGCCGCCGGTCATGGCGCCATCGCCGATCACAGCCACGACCTTGCCGTCGGCCTCTGGACCCAGCTGGCGCATGCCCTCCTTGATGCCCACCGCATAGCCGATCGACGTGGACGCGTGACCGGCGCCCATGATGTCGTGCGGGGACTCCTCTCTCGAGCAGAAGGGTGCCAGCCCGCCGTACTGGCGGATCGTGGGCAGCTGGTCGCGGCGGCCGGTGAGGATCTTGTGCGGATACGCCTGGTGGCCGACGTCCCACAGGATCTTGTCGCGCGGGGACTCCAGCACGGAGTGCAGCGCCACCGCCAGCTCGCAGGTGCCGAGGTTGGCGCCGAAGTGTCCCCCGATCTCGCCGACCGTGTCGATGATGTGCTCGCGCACCTCCTGCGCCAGCTGCGCCAGCTCCTGCTCGGAGAGGCCGTGCAGGTCCTCGGGACCGTCGATCTTCTCCAGCAGACTCATGAGGTGCGGGTGTAGATGAAGTCGGCGATGCCCTCCAGCTCGGCCGTGGCGTTGGCGTGGCCGGACGCCACGGCGAAGGCCGATCGGCTGGATGCCTCGGCGAGCGCCGCCCGCGCCATGCGGTGCGAGTCCGCCGCCAGCTCCCTGGCGCGATCGATCCCGAACTCACTCACGTACGTGTGCTTCCCGTGGCGCTCATCGCTTCCTCGTGGCTTTCCCAGTGCATCGTCAGTGCCCGTCACATCGAGTATGTCGTCAACGATCTGGAACAGCACACCCAGCTCGGCGGCGAACCGGCGAAAGGGGGCTGTCTCGGATGCGTCTCCGATCCCCGTCAACAGTAGTACGCACAGCACCGAGGCCCCGATCAGACGACCCGTCTTGAGCTCGTGCAGGCGCCGCAGCGCCGTGCCTCCAGCGGGCGTCTGCGGGCGCACGTCCGCATACTGCCCGCCGACCATGCCGTTGACGCCCGTGGCCGCGGCCAGCTCCGCGGCCGCCCCCAGCACCCGCTCGGGCGCCGAGCGCTGGTGGGTGAGAAGGTGCAGAAAGGCCTCAGCGTAGAGACCGTCGCCGGCGAGGATGGCCACGTCCTCGCCGAACTTCACGTGGCATGTCGGCTGCCCGCGGCGCAGCTTGTCGTCGTCCATCGCCGGCAGATCGTCGTGGATCAGCGAATAGGTGTGGATCAGCTCGATCGCCCCCGCCAGCGGCAGCACCTCGCGCTGCTCCAGCCCGACCGCGCGCGCCGTGGCCAGCGCGAGCACTGGGCGGATGCGCTTGCCGCCGGCCAGCAGCGAGTAGCGCATCGCCTCCTCCAGCCCCGCCGTCAGCGGCTCCTCCGAGAAGCGCATCCGCCCCAGGTAGCGCTCGACCTCCTCGCGCAGATGATCCGGATAGCTGGCGTTCACGGGCCGGCGGGGCGGGCAGGACGGGCTGGCACTTACAGAAGACTGTCCTGGCCGGGCGCCGGGGCGACGACCTCGGCGCGTGTGAGCTGCTCGAGCTCGGCCGCCGCCTGGGTCGCCAGCGAGGCGCAGTCCTCGACCATCGTCGCCGCCGCGTCGGGCGAGAGCTCGCCCGAGCGCAACTGCTCGGCCGCACGCTCCAGGCGTGCGATCAGATCATCAAGCTGCTCGACGCTGCTCATCGGGTTTGCGCATTCTCGCGCACCTCGCGCAGGACTGCGCCCAGCACCCCGTTGACGAATCCAGGCGCGTCCGAGCCGCAGAACGTCTTGGCACTCTCCACCGCCTCCTCGATCGCCCCCTCCGCCGGAATCGGCTCCTCAGCCGGCGCGGCGTCCGGGTGGAGCATCTCGATCAGAGCCACGCGCATGATGCTCCGCTCCAGCGGCTGGATTCGCTCCACTGCCCACCCGTGGGAATGACGGTCGATGATCGCGTCGAGCTCCTCCGCCCGATCCGCCGCCGCGTGCGCGAGCGCACGCGCGAACAGCGACGCGTTCGGCCCGAGGGTCTCCGCCAACGGCCGACTTGTCAGATCGTGCTGATAGAGCGCGATCACCGCGGCCCGGCGCTGATCGGAGCGGCGCATTCAGGCGCGCGCCATGTAGTCGCCCGAGCGCGTGTCCACGCGGATGCGCTGCCCCGGCTCCACGAACAGGGGCACCTGGATGACCGCGCCCGTCTCAAGCGTGGCCGGCTTGGTGCCGCCGCCCGACACCGAGTCGCCACGCAGCCCAGGGTCCGTCTCGGCGACCTCCAGATCGACCGCGCTCGGCACCTGCAGGTCCGACGGCTCGCCGTCGATGAACAGCACGTCCACCTCGCCGCTCGGCGTGATCCAGCGAAGCGCCTCCTGCACCGTCGCCTCGGCCACCGCGATCTGCTCGAAGGACTCCGTGTCCATGAAGTGCGCGTCCGCGCCGTCCGCGTAGAGGAACTGCATCTTCCTGGACTCCGTGCGCACCGAGCGGAACTTCTCGCCCGCCCTGAACGTCCTGTCGATCACGTTGCCGTCAGCGGTCCTGCGCAGCTTGGTGCGCACGAACGCCCCGCCCTTGCCGGGCTTGACGTGCTGGAACTCGAGGATCTTGAAGACCGTGCCGTCCACCTCGATGTGGTTGCCGTTCTTGAATTGGTTTGTGCTGATCACATGCCGGAGGGTAGCGGTCGTCCCGTCCTTCGGCCGTGGACGCGCGATCCCCCGCGGCTGGTCCCTCGAACGCCGCTCGCGCCGCTCACCGCGCCATCAGCTCGCGGAGGTGCGCGGCGAGCACCGCGGGCTGGTCCTCGGGGATGAGGGTGCGTGAGTCCTCGATCTCCACCAGGCGACCCCGGGGCAGCAGCTCGGCCAGCCGTGGGCCATGCTCGTGCGGCATGTGATTGTCCTCGCGCGCCCACGATCCCGCCCGCCGACAGCTCCACCTCGGGCATCACCCACCTCCCAGCCGCGCTCGTAGGACTTGATAGATCGCTCTAGAGGCTTGATGTGGGTTCAGCGTCCGTCGTAGGCGGCGAGTGCTCGGGGTGGCCGGTTGAGGATGGTGTTGATGAGCATGCCGAGGGTGAGGGCAAGGCCGACCGGTGGCGCCCCGGGGGGGTGTCCCTGGGCCCCGATGTGCTCTAGAATCGCGGCCGATGCCGAGGACCCGGACCATCCCAAAGCAGCTGCGGCGGCTGCCGGGCGCCCTCGCCGCGATGCTTCTGCTGCTGGCCCTGAACGCCGCGGCGGCCGACGCGGCGAGCCCGAAGCCGGCGACCTACACGGCCACGACATCCGAGTGTGGGAGCGCCGCCCACGCGCACCCCTGCTACACGTTCACGATCAAGATCGCCAAGAGCCGCTGTCTGGCGCTCGGCGGGCGCAGCAAGAAGGCCGGCTACTGCGTCACCTTCAGCTACAGGGACAACTCGGCCCTGGTCTTCGCCGATGTGACCTGCCCCGACTCGACCACGTTTCAGTCGCAGTTGGAGGGGCCGCAGATACCGCTGCTGCTTTCGCCCGCGGGCACCCTGCGCTTCGCCGCGAACTCCGCCGTCAATGAAGCCGGCAAGGAACTCGTCGTCGGGGTCCAGAAGCTCATGCTCAGCGTCAAGGGCAGCCACGTGAGCGGGACGCTCTCGGTGCTCGCGCAGGAGAACATCGGGGACGAACCGCCCACCTGCACGACCGGCACGGTCACCTTCACGGCCAAGCGCTCCTAGATGATTGATGTGGGTTTGGTGTTGGGCAGGAAGTGGGCTTTGAGATAAGAAGAGGGCCTCCAGCCCTGTCAACTCGTGATTGGAGCACGAGATGGACGCTTCGCTGGAGACCCTCGTTATCGCAGGCTACGTATTCGCGTGTTCGTTGTCGATTCCTCGCCCTGGTCCGGCCGGGAAGGTCACCGACCAAGAGCTGATCGCGCTTGCGGTCGCCCAGGCCGTCACGGGCCTGGTTTCCGACCGGCAGTTCTTGGGGACGATCGGACGGCTGCTGCCGGGATTCTTTCCCGATCTCCCCGAGCAGTCGCAATACAACCGGCGCCTCAGGCGCCTGACACCGTGGATCACAACGGTGCAGCTCGCCGTCGCTGAGATGATCGCCGATGGGCATGTCCGACTCGTCGACGGCACCCTCCTGGGGTGCGCCAACTACGCCGGGTGCGCTTCCAAGAGCGAGTTCGCCGGGCACGCCAGCTATGGCTACTGCACCTCCAAGAGCCAGTGGTACTGGGGCATGCGGCTGCTGCTGATCACCGACCGTCACGGTGCGCCTTTGGGCTATGACCTGCGTCCCGCAAACGAGAATGAGCGCGAGGGCGTCTTCGCGCTCTCAACCGCGCATCCCGAGAGCGTCCTGTTCGCCGACGCCGGCCACCGTGGCCGCGAGTACCACGACAGCCTGCAGCTCATCGGCGTGCAGCTCATCGTCCCCGACAAACACATCCTCGGACAGCGTCCAGCCGGTGAGATCGCCAAGGCCCGCATCCGTCTGGTGATCGAGTCCGTCTTCTCGACGCTCAAGCGCCAAATGCGCATGGAAACCCATCTCGCCAAGACCCTCCCCGGCCTCGCCCAACGCATCGTCCAGCGCCTACTTGCCCTCACCCTCGGCATGCTCATCAACACCATCCTCAACCGGCCACCCCGAGCACTCGCCGCCTACGACGGACGCTGAACCCACATCAAGCCACTAGCGGTTCGGAGCCCATCCCGCGCGCGCTGGCCTTCTCGATGCCCTCGCTGCTGGAGAGAGCGTTCGTGTTCAGCCGCGCCAGCGCGACTGCCAGCCCTGGCGCTCCCACAGCTCATACAGCTGCTGCGGCCGCCAGGCGCGCGATCAGGAGATGACCGTGAGCGCCTTGGAGAGGCTCGTCAGGACCTCC
>DAINPC010000152.1:0-5660 GCA_036743695.1 Solirubrobacteraceae bacterium
GGCGCGAGTGCATCATCGCGGACAGGGTGATGCTGATCGACTTCGACCATGGCGTGACGGAAGTCGATCGGCCGATCCGCCAGCAGGGGATCTACAAGCGCGATGTGCGGGTGGGGCACAACGTCTGGATGGGCTACGGCGCCTGTGTGCTGCGCGGGGTGAAGGTGGGCGACAACGCGATCCTGGGGACCGGCTCGGTGGTCACCAGGGAGGTGCCCGCCAACGCGGTCGTCGGCGGCGTCCCGGCCCGCGTCATCCGCATGCGCGAGATGCCCGTCTCGATGCGCTGGGAGTAGTCTCAGGGCGCGAGCAGGAACGCGCGGTCGGCGTCGATGGCCAGGTTGCGCAGGCCCTCCGGCGCGGCATCCTCGCCGCCGGCGAGCGCTCGGCCGAGCGCCTGGAGATGTCCGTGAAAGCGCTCGCGCGCATATGGGACGGCGATCCCGCGGGAGCTCATGAAGGCCCAGTCGCTCGCCTGCAGCGCCATCAGCTCGCGCACCGCCGCGGTGCTCGCCCGAGCGCCCGCGCTCAGCAGCGCCAGCTCAGCCCTGCGTGTGGCGAACGCCATGTCGGCGACCGTGGGCCCGGACCAAGTGGAGAGGTCGCCGTCCAGGCCCCAGCTGCTCGCCGCCCACTCCTGCCCACGCCGCCACGTCTGCGGGCTCGCATTGCTCCGCTGGAGCTGCTCGCTCCGAAGATCGGCGATCGCGGCCGGCTCGTGGCGTCCCAGCGCGTCGTCCAAGCGCACCAGCTCCAGGCCCTGGCGGGAGCACTCGTCGACCACGGCGCGCAGCCAGGCGATCCCCTCATACCACCAGTGGCCGAGCAGCTCTGTGTCCAGCGCGCACACGACCAGCCCGCCTCCCGGCAGCGCGGCTCCCGGCTCCTGTGAGCGGTTCGCCCGCTCGAGGCGCGCGAGCGTCCTTGCGACGAAGTCCGCGGCGTGCTCGCGCGCGAGCACGAGCGCCTCGGCGTGCTCGTAGGCGCCGCCGGCGTTGTTCCACGGGTTGTGGTGGTTGACGGTGTGGTGGTGATAGTCGCGGTAGGCACCGCTGGCGGGGTAGCCGTCGTCGCTCCACACCAGCGCCATGGTGGCGCGGTCGATCGGGGCCAGCAGGACGCCGGAGTCGGTGGCGATCGGGCGCAGGTGCGCGGCGGCGGCGAGACCGAGCATGTTGGTCAGCTCGACGCACACGGCGCTCACGCCCGCGTCCTCCAGCGCCCGATCCAGCCACGGCGAATAGGCGCACTCGGGCAGCCAGAATCCTCCGCGCCAGTGCTCGCCGAACCGGCGGCGGTGCGCGGCCACGCCGCTGTGCACCTGCATCCGCACGCCCGCGTCGCTGGCCAGCAACGGCAGGATCGCGTGGGTCGCCGAGGAGGTCCACTGGGCGTGGCGAGCGAACGCCGCCAGCAGGTCCCCGCCCCGGCGCTGCAAGCTCTCGAGCGCCGTCACATAGTCGCCCCACGAGCGATCGAGCTCGCGCGCCAGCGCCTCACGCCCACCGGCGCGCAGGCCGGCGGCGTCCTGCGCGTGGGTGCTGTGGCGGACGTCCTGCACGAACGCGGCGAAGCGCTCGTCGATGCCGGGCGCTTCCAGCTGGTCGCAGAGCACGGGCGTGAGCGACAGCGTCAGCGGAGCGCCCGAGTCGAGCAGATCCAGCAGCGGCAGGTAGCAGCCGGCGATGGCCTCCCACAGCCACTCCTCGCCGAAGGGCCAGATACCGAAGCCCTCGACGTAGGGCATGTGCGTGTGCAGCACGATCGCAAGCGAGCCGCGGCCGCGGTCTGCGCTCACGGCCGGCAGACCGCGAGGAAGTCCAGGGCGCGGTCGAGATCGACCTCGCCCGCGGCGCGCAGCTTGAAGTCCGTGGCGGCGATGGCGGGCGTGAACCGGTCATAGAAGCGGCCCGTGAGCCCGAGTCGCGGGTGGATCCGATCCCAGCCAAGCCGCAGCGCGAGCTCGTGGGCGCGCAGCTTGCGCGCGTGGAGGAGGCCGTACAGCTCGACGCTTGCGAAGTGCTCCCGGCACAGCTGCTCGAACTCCTGGCGGCGGTACTCGTGCACGTGCCACGGGTTGCCCGAGCGCTCTGCGCCCTTGGGCGCGAGCGTGAGCACGTTGGGGGTGGAGACGAAGACCACGCCCTGACCCGGCCCTCCGGGCTGTGTGCCCTCGACGAGGGAGCGGAAGTGGTCGAGGACCAGTCCCGGCTCCTGCAGGTGCTCGATCGTCTGCAGGAACACGACCGCGTCGGCGTGCTCGGGGAAGCTGTCCACCAGGTCGCGCACGAAGCGCAGGTTCCTACGGGGGTAGCGCAGGCGGGCGTGCTCGTGGGCCTCCGGGTTGGCGTCCACGCCCACTGCGCTGGCCGCGGTCCGCGCCAGCACGTCCGTTCCGTAGCCCTCGCCGCAGGCCATGTCGATCACGCGCTTGCCGCGCAGCTGCGCGGCGATCCACTCATAGACCACCAGATGACGGCGAAACCAGTAGTTCTCCTCGGGCACGTCCGGGAGCGTGCGCTCGCCGGTCAGCGCCAGCGGCGGCACGCCGTCGGGCTGGTCTCGCTGGAGATAGAGGGTTGGTGTCAATAGATGCGTCTCCTCGGCACGGTCACCTCCAGGGTGCGCAGCGCGAGCACGGCGCGCGAGTATATGGTGCCGCCCCGTGCCGCCCGCCCTGAACGCAGAGGAGATCCGCGACGCCAACACGCGCTACCACGACGTGGCGGCCGGACACTACGACTCCAAGTGGGGCATCGACTTCGGCGAGCTCGGCCTCAGCCAGGTGACGGCCAAGCTGCGCAAGGCGCTAGGCCGCGAGCCGGGCTTCTACGCGCGCTCGCTGGAGATCGGCGCGGGAACGGGCTACTTCACGCTGAACCTGCTGCGCGCGGGACTGATCGGCGAGGCGACCTGCAGCGACATCTCGCCGGGCATGCTGGACACGCTGGCCGACAATGCGCAGCGCCTCGGGTTGCACGTGCGCACCGAGCCGGCCGACGCCGAGCGCCTGCCGTTCGCGGACGAGAGCTTCGACCTGGTGCTCGGCCACGCGGTGCTGCACCACATCCCCGACCTCCCGCGCGCGTTCGCGGAGCTCGAGCGCGTGCTGGCTCCGGGCGGCACTGTGCTGTTCGCGGGCGAGCCCTCGCGCTACGGCGATCGGCTGGCGAACATCCCAAAGCGCTTTGCCACCACCGTGGCACCGTTGTGGCGCCGGGCGCTTGGCGCCGCGCGGGCAGCGGGCGCCGACGGCGGCGAGCCCGACGAGGCGCTGGAGGGCGTGGTGGACGTCCACGCGTTCGCCCCTGGCGAGCTCTCGAGGATGGCGCGCGGCGCGGGCCTGCAGGAGGTGCGCGTCAGCGGCGAGGAGCTGCTGGCCAACTGGTTCGGCTGGACCAACCGCACGCTGGAGGCCACAGCCGTCCCCGAGGACGTGCCGTGGGCTTGGCGGCTGTATGCCTACCGCGGCTACCTGCTGTTGCAGGAGCTCGACCGCAGGCTGCTGGAGTCGCGCCTGCCGCCGGCGATCTTCTACAACCTGATGCTCGCAGCGCACAAGCCCGCCGCCGGGTAGAGGGCACACGGCGCGCCCGCCGGCGCTACTGCGCCAGGTGGCAGACCTGCTGGGCGACCTGGAGCACGAACAGCTGGAGGTTGCGCAGGACCTGCGGCTGGCCGGCGGAGTTGTCGCTGAAGCGCACTGTCCCGTTTTCGTCGCGGAGGTAGTAGCTCAGGATCGATCCCGCCTGGGGCGCCAGCGAGAGATGGCCGGCGGCGGAGTCGTGGATGTCTTCCTGGATCGCCCGCGCCTGCACGAGCTGGGGGTCGCTCAGCTTGCGCACGGCGCCGCCGTTGCAGTGCACGCCGCCTTCTTCGTTGATGAGCAGCGCCAGGCGCGCGTGAGGCGTTGAGCCGGTGCGGTAGACGATGAACAGATCTGCGGCCTTGACGCCGCCACAGCCGGCGAGCGCCGCGGTGGCCGCCAGCGCGCAGGCGGTGGTCCTGGCGCTCATGCGCTCACCGCCACGCCGCCGCGGCGCGGGTCCCCCGCTCCGCTCAACGCGTCCCCTCTGCGCAACGCCGCCTGGACCCCGCCGAAGAACAGGTTGAGCGCGCCGAAGCGAACGAGGCGGGTCTCGGCGCCGAGCTCCCCGAGGTCGATCCCCGGCTCGGCGAACACGACGCCGTCCTCGAAGTGCACGCGCGGGGCATCGACCGCCTCCCGTGCCTGCATGCCGTGGTCCACCACGCCGACGATCGTCTGCAGCAACGCCGAGCGGATGCGGTTGGAGCCGGCGCTCCCCAGCACCAGCTCGACCTCGCCGTCGCGCATCACCACCGAGGGGGCCATCATGCTCGGCATACGCCGCCCGGCCGGGTGCAGGTGGAAGCCGAGCGGGTTGAGGTCCTCCTCGCCCATGACGTTGTTCAGGTGCATGCCCGTGCCCGGCACCACCACCCCGGAGCCCTCGCCGTTGGTGCAGGTGGTGCTGCATGCACGGCCTTCGGCGTCGATCACGGAGATGTGCGTGGTGGAGCCCAGACGGCTCGCCAGGAAGCGCTCGAGGAAACCGTCCTGGTCGAGGCCCTCCACGAACTCGGGCGTGCGCTCGGACTGGGCGGCGGCCATCGCCGCCACAATCCCCTTCAGGCTGGGCGGCGCGGGACCGCGATCCAGCAGGGCGAGCGCGTAGGCGAGCAGCGTTCCCCCGGCGGAGGGCGGCGGGTTGGTGAGGATCTGGCGGTCGCGGTAGGAGACGGCCACGGGCCGGCGCTCGATGGCGTGGTAGCCGGCGAGGTCGGCACGCGTCAGCGAGCCGCCCCGCTGCTGCAGCCAGTCGCACACGGCGGCCGCGATGTCGCCGCGGTAGAACGGCTCCGCGCCCTCGCTCGCCAGGCGCAGCAGTGCCTCGCCCAATTCGGGGTTGCGCAGCAGCTCTCCCTCGCGCAGGATCCGCCCTCCCGGCGCCCACAGCGCCGCGCACTCGGGGGTGGAGGTAAGCAGGTCGGCGAGGATCTCCGCGACGTAGGCCTGCCCGGCGTTGAGGACGACCCCCTCTCGCGCCAGGCGCACAGCGGGCGCGGCCAGGTCCTCCAGCGGCGCGGTGCCCCACCTGCGTACCGCCTCGCACACACCCGCCGGGGTGCCGTGCACGCCGCAGGAGGCCGGGCCGATGTGGAACACCTGGACGGCGTCGCCGAAGGACACATCGACCCCGTGCAGCTCCGCCTCGGAGCCGTCGCCGATCCGCGTGGGCGCCTGCACGAAGAAGTCGAGCAGCACCGGCTCCATCCCAGCTCCGGCCACGAGCATGTAGCCGCCTGCGCCCAGCCCACTCAGCAGCGACTCGGTCACGAACGACGTGAGCATCGCCGCCACGGCGGCATCGACGGCGTTGCCGCCTTCGCGCAGCACCCGCGCACCGGCCTGCGCGGTCAGCGGATGCCCGGCCGCGACGACGCCCTTCTCGGCTTCACCCATTGCTGAGCGATAGCACAGCGAGCGTCAGGGTGCGGAGTGCGCCAGGGTCAGAAGTTGGGGAGGAACTCGGGTACGTCCAGCTCATCCACGGACAGCCCGCCGCGCCTGGGCTCGCGGCTGGGGCGCGCCGGCGCGGCGCGCTGGACCCTGACCTCGCCGGCGGCGGGCTCTTTGA
>DAINPC010000153.1:0-5660 GCA_036743695.1 Solirubrobacteraceae bacterium
AGCACGGCTTCGACGCCGCGTTCGGCGGCGCGCGCCGCGACGAGGAGCGCGCGCGCGCCAAGGAGCGCATCCTGTCCTTCCGCGACGAGTTCGGCCAGTGGGAGCCGCAGCGTCAGCGCCCGGAGCTGTGGAGCCTCTACAATGGGCGCATCCGCAAGGGGGAGCACGCTCGAGTCTTTCCGATCTCCAACTGGACCGAGCTGGACGTGTGGCAGTACATAGCCGAGGAGGAGCTGGAGGTGCCGTCGATCTACTTCGCGCACGACCGTCAGGTGTTCGCACGCGACGGAATGCTCTACGCGGTCAGCCCGTTCGTCGAGCTGATGGACGGTGAGCAGCCGTTCACCTCCAGCGTGCGCTATCGCACGGTCGGGGACATGAGCTGCACGGGGGCCGTCGAGTCCCACGCGGCCACGCTCGCCGAGGTCGTGGCGGAGATCGCCGCCACGGAGGTCACCGAGCGCGGCCAGACGCGCGCGGATGATCGCGTGACGGAGGCGGCGATGGAGGATCGCAAGCGACAGGGGTACTTCTGATGGACGTGCCCAGCCATCCGCCCGGCGTGGTGAGCAACGGCAACGGCAAGTCCACCGAGGCGGCGCCCGCGCTCGTGCCGCTGGCGGGAGAGAGCGCCCAGGAGGCATTCCGCCGCCTGACCGAGCGCCCCGCGGACCTGCTGCGCTTCGCCACCGCCGGCTCGGTGGACGACGGCAAGAGCACGCTGATCGGGCGCCTGCTCTACGACTCCAAGCAGGTGCTCGCCGACCAGCTGGCGCACGTCGAGCAGGCCAGCGAGCGCATGGGTCACGACTTCCTCGACCTGTCGCTGCTCACCGACGGGCTGCGCGCCGAGCGCGAGCAGGGCATCACGATCGACGTCGCCTACCGCTACTTCGCCACCGCCCAGCGCCGCTTCATCATCGCGGACACCCCCGGGCACGAGCAATACACGCGCAACATGGTCACCGGGGCCTCCACGGCGGATCTGGCGATCGTCCTGATCGACGCGCGCAAGGGCGTCATCGCCCAGTCCAAGCGCCACGCGTTCATCAGCTCGCTGCTGGGGATCCCGCATGTGGTGGTGTGCGTGAACAAGATGGACCTCGTGGACTTCGACGAGGGCGTCTTCGACGCGATCGTCGAGGACTTCGACGGCTTCGCCGCGCGCCTGGAGATGCCCGACGTGACCTTCATCCCGATCTCCGCGCTGCTGGGGGACAACGTGGTGGACCGCTCGCAGTCGATGCCCTGGTATCAGGGGCCGCCGCTGCTCTACCACCTCGAGCACGTGCACATCGCCTCGGATCGCAACCTGATCGACGTGCGCTTTCCCGTGCAGTGGGTGATCCGCCCGCCCTCCTCGAGCGTCGCCGACTATCGCGCCTACGCCGGCCAGGTCGCGGGCGGGGTGATACGGCCGGGCGACGAGGTTGTCGTGCTGCCGAGCGGGCGGCACACCACGATCGCCGCGATCGACACCTTCGACGGCCCGGTCGAGGAGGCGTTCCCGCCGATGTCCGTAGCGCTGAGGCTCACCGACGACATCGACGTCGGGCGCGGCAGCACGATCGTGCGCACCCACAATCAGCCAACGGTTGCAAACGAGTTCGAGTGCCTGCTGTGCTGGATGTCCGAGCAGCCGCTCAGCCCCCAGCGGCGCTACCTGGTCAAGCACACGACGCGAACCGTGATGGTCGGCGGTGTCGACGTCCGCTACCGCATCGACGTCGAGAGCCTGCGTCGCCACGAGGATGTGACGACGCTCGAGCTGAACGACCTCGCCCGGGTGCAGCTCCAGCTCAGCGCGCCACTGGTGTTCGACTCCTACCGGCGCAACCGCGTGACGGGGAGCCTGATCATCATCGACGAGGCGACCAACGAGACCGTTGGCGCGGGCGTGATCCTCGACACCGAGGTGGAGGAGGTGACCGGGTCCGAGCCAAAGAGCGAGCGCAGCCCGAACGTCAGGTGGCAGGGGTCCCGGATGACCCGCGAGCGCCGGCGTGAGGCGCTCGGCCACGCTGGCGCGACGCTGTGGTTCACGGGTCTGCCGGGCGCGGGCAAGTCCACGGTCGCCGCGGCCGTCGAGGAGCGCCTGGTGGAGGCCGGCCAGCCCGCGTTCCTGCTCGACGGCGACAACCTGCGCCACGGTCTCAACGGCGATCTCGGCTTCGACGAGGATGCTCGCAGCGAGAACGTGCGCCGCACGGCCCACGTGGCCAGGCTGCTGGCCGAGTCGGGCACGATCGCGCTCGTAAGCCTGGTCAGCCCCTACGCCGCCGATCGCCAGGCGGCGGCGGCGCTGCACAAGGCGGATGACCTGGGCTTCATCGAGATCTACGTGAACGCGCCGCTCGAGCTGTGCGAGGAGCGCGACCCGAAGGGGCTGTACGCGCGGGCACGCTCAGGTGAGCTCGCCGGCCTGACGGGTGTCGGGGCGCCGTATGAGGCGCCGGCCGAACCGGACCTGGTGCTGTGCAGCGACGAAACCGTTGAGGAGGAGGTCGCCCGCGTGATGGACCTGCTGGCGGCCCGCGGCTTGATCTCGGCGAACGCCACCTAGCGCCCGCCGACCGTCAGCCTTTCTTCTTGCGTTTCGAGCCCGGTGCCGCGTGGAGCACCACCGTCGAGCTGGCACCGGACACGAGGGCGCCGGTGTGCAGCCTGACGTACGCGCGATAGCGGCCGGTGTGACGCGGGCTGATCACCATGCTGAAGCGCGAGAAGCTGCGCCCGCCCTTCTTCACCACCGTGGTGAACTGGGTGACGAAGTGCGTCGTCGCTTCGGATTCGCTGGGCTTGCTCGTCGGTGGGATCGCTTTGCGCAGCTGGATCAGGACCGGCGCGCCGACCGCGGCCGGCGTGACCGTGCCGTACACGCGCGCCAGCCCGGTCTGCCCGCTTGAGCGCACATGGAGCATCACGCGCACGGCGGCGTGGACGGTCACGATCGAGCTGTAGACGGGACGCGGGTCGAGCGTGATCACCCGGAAGGCGGTGGTCGTGGAGATGCTGGCTACACGGAAGGAGAATCGTCCAGCCGCATTGGTGAGGCCGGACGCGGCGATCGTGGCGAATGCCTGTTGATAGGGGTAGGGGCTCGCCTGCAGGACGACCGCGTGGTTGGCGCCGCCCAGCCCGGTGAGCGCGCCGCTCAGCGCGAACGGCGTCCCCACCGTGACAGCGGGGATCTTGGGGATTTCGAACTTGAGCGGGGTGCCCTTCGTCACGAAGCTGTGGTCGGCCCCCAGGGCGAGCAGGGCCCCGGAATACACGCCGACCACGCGGAAGTGGTAGGTGCCGCCCTCCGCCAGCCGGCTGATGGTCTGGCCGACCGGAACTTTGGCGGTGCCGGCGCCGACACTGACGGTCGGGGTCTGCGAACCGTAGGCCGTGGTCGGTCCCCATTGGAAGTAGTAGCTCGTGGCCGTGCCGTTGGGCTTGATCACGGCGGTCAGCTGGGCCGAGGTAGGCAGCACGTGGTGTGCGCCGCCGGTGAACACCTGGGGCAGGAGCTGTTTCACCGCCGCCAGCGAGGTGCCGCCCGCCAGCGAGGTGCCGCCCGCCAGCGAGGTGCCGCCCGCCAGCGCTGTGGCGGACGAGGCCAACAGCGCTGAGAACAGGACGATTCGCCTGGTGATCCCGGTGGTGCTCATGTCGGAGTCCCTCCCTTGTGCTCGCTGTTCATCGCGCGGTGCTGCGCCCGCTATTGGCCACAAGCTCGCGCGCCACGCTTTCGTGGACACATCCCTGTAACCCCGTTGGCGTGGGTTGGTTTCGGTGCGGCCGCGATCGAGGCTCGGCCCGCGGAGCCTACCGGAGCCTACGTATCAACAACGTAGCGATGGTATCGCAGAGCGTTGACGCCTGGACACGGCCGAGGCGCGCACCGGGGCTTCACAAGATGATCACGCCCTGACGGACCCAGACGTCGAGCATGTGCGCAGGAGCACAGCGCGCCCTGCGCTTGCGCGTGCGCTGGCTCTGTAGATGATCCGAGCGCATGTACGAAGGTAGCCATACTGCCCACCGAATCGATCGCCAGCTCATCGTCGCCTGAGGCGAGCCTCGCCGCGCAGTGCGCGAGTTGCGCAGCCCCGCTCGGCGCCGACCAGCGCTACTGCCTGGAGTGCGGCGAGCGACGCCTGCCGATCAGCGCATTCCTGCTCGGCGGCCCGGCGAGCGCCGGCGAGGCTGGGGCTTCCCCGGGCTCGCCGCCCTCGAGCACGCCGGCCACCCCGCCCGGCGCTGGCGAGGGGCAGCGCAGCAGCACGCCGACGGTGATCGCGGGCGTGGGGGTGCTGCTGCTGGCGATGGGTGTCGGCGTGCTGATCGGTCGCTCGGGTGCGGTCACGCAGAGCGCAGCTCCAGCCCAGGTGATCAGCGTCGGCTCCACGCCTGGCGCAAGCGCGGGCGCCCCCGCGAGCGAATCCTTCAGCGACGGCTGGCCGTCGGGCACCAGCGGCTACACGGTGCAGCTGCAGGCGCTGCCGCAGGCGGGCACGCTGGTGAGCGCTGTGCAGGCCGCCAAGACGGCGGCGAGCGCCAAGGGTGCCAAGGGCGTGGGGGCGCTGAAGTCCGAAGACTTCTCCAGCCTGCCGGCGGGCAACTACGTCATCTACGCGGGCGTCTTTCACAGCAAGGCCGAGGCGGAGAAGGCCCTGGCCGGCCTGCGCAAGAGCTTCCCCGGTGCCACCGTGGTCCGGGTCGCGAGCGCGCGCGCGCGCTCCTCCTCGCAAGGCGCGCAACCGCCCGGCGGCTCGAGCAGCTCGGGTGCCGGCTCGAACCTCAATCACCCCGCGTCGCCGTCGGTGCTCGAAGGCCTGAAGAACAGCAAGGGCAAGAGCTATGAGGAAAAGTCCAAGAACCTCCCCAACGTGGTCGAAACGGGCTAGGCGCGATGGGCATCTTCGGCCAGGACATCGGCAGAGCGGCGCGCCGGCCCGTGGCCGCGCCCGCGCCCGCGAGCTCGCCCGCGGCGCCCATGCCCACCCCGCCCGCAGCACCGCAGGACGGGCGCTCGGAGCTGCGCATCAGACGCGACCGGCTGGCCGAAGAAGTGACCGAGCTGCACTGGGACCTCGGCGGCCTGGCCTATGAGATGGCGATTCGTGACCACTTCCGCCTCGACGTGCTCGTCCGCCGCGCAGCCGTGTTGCAGGAGCGCGACGCCGCACTGGCCGAGGTCGAGCGCCTGCTGCGGATGGAGCAGGACGGCGCCGCCGGCAGCTGTCCGCACTGCAGCGCCCCGCACAGCCGCGGTGCGCTCTTCTGCTGGCAGTGCGGCGCGGCGCTGATGGAGCGGCGTCCCAGCAGCGTCCTCGGCGAGCAGGATCAGTCGACGGCGGTGATGGACGCGCTGCTGGCGCCACACGCCGGCTCGCCCGCGCCCGGCGGCGAGGCGGTGGCCAAGGCGGGTAGCGGGCGCGCCCCGTCGGGCCTGCGACTGCCGCCGCCCAAGGCCTCGGCTCTGCTGGTCCTGGTGTTTCTCGGCTTCGGGGTGCTGCTGGGAGGCGTCGCCGGCTCGCGCGTGCAGGACACGCTCGCGGCCTCCGCGCGCCCGCAGCTGAAGGTGCTGCTGCCGGCAGCGGGCGTGGCGGGATCCCCGGCGGGGGGCGGGCAGGCCGGCGAATCGCAGCCGCCGGAATCGCAGCCGCCGG
>DAINPC010000154.1:0-2538 GCA_036743695.1 Solirubrobacteraceae bacterium
GATGCTCATCGGCCGCGCGCACGGCGTGGAGGATCCGGACGAGAAGCGCACGGCGCTGCGGGCGATCGTCGAACACATCGTCCCCGGCCGCTGGGATGCGGTGCGAGCGCCGAGCGAGAACGAGCTGAAGGCCACGGCCGTGCTCGCGATCCCGATCGAGGAGGCCTCGGCCAAGATCCGCACGGGACCGCCGCTGGACGACGAGGAGGATCACGAGCTGCCCGCCTGGGCGGGGATCATCCCGCTGGGCATGCACGCCGGGACGCCCCAGCCCGACCAGCGGCTGCGCGCCGGCATCGTGGCACCGGCGCATGTCAGCGCCTACAGGCGCCCCGGCGGGCCGTGACCGCGCAGGTAGGAGGCCGCGTCCATCGCGCGTCCGCCCGCCGGCTGCACGACCAGCAGCTCCAGGACGCCCGGGGTGCAGTCGAGCAGCAGGCGCCCCTCGCGGGCCGCCACGCCCGCGCCCGCCTCCCCCGCGCCGGGCCCGCCGTCGTCCACCAGCGCCGCGCGATGGACGCCCAGCAGCGTCCCGTCGGCCAGGGCCACGCGCGCGCCGATGTGCGGGTGCAGCGCCCGCACAACCCGCTCGAGCTCGAGCGCGGGGCGCGCGGGATCGAGCAGGCGGTCGGCCGGCCCGATCTTCTCCGCGTAGGTGACGCCGTCGCCGTCCTGCTCGCGGAACGGTGGGGCCTGCTCCAGGGCGCGCTCCAGCAGCTCGCCGCCCAGCTCCTGTAGGCGCGCGGCGAGCGAGCCGTAGGTGTCATCGGCCCTGATCGGCTCGCTCCCCACCAGGCACACGGGCCCGTCGTCGAGGCCCGCGCCCAGGCGCATGATCGAGACGCCAGTGCGCTCGTCGCCGGCCATCAGCGCGCGCTCGATCGGCGCCGCGCCCCGCCAGCGCGGCAGCAGCGAGGGGTGGACGTTGATCAGCTCGTGCTCGGACAGCAGCGGCTCCTTGATGAGAGCGCCGAAGGCGCACACGATCACCGTCTGAGCGGAGCCCGGCTCGGCCCCCGTGCGCCCCTCGCCAGCGGCGCCCTCGACTCCACCCTGGAGGAAGGCGGCGCCCGGCGGCCCTTGCCCGGCCCGCGCGATCAGCTCCCTGGCCTCGGGATCGTTGACGCTCTCGGGCTGCTCGACTGCGATCCCGAGCGCGCGCGCCCGCTCGGCCACCGGCGGGGGACTGAGCCGCCGCCCCCGCCCGCTGGGGCGATCGGGTCTGCTCAGCACCAGCGCGGGACGATGCGCCTGGCTGCGCGCCAGGCGATCGAGGATCGCGGCGGCGAACTCGGACGTGCCCAGGAAGACGATGCTCAAGGCGGCTCGGAGCTGCGCCGCGCTAGGCGGCGCTCGCGGGCCGCTGTGGGATCGGTGTGCGGGCGTGGGCCTCGCGCATGGCGCGCATCGCCGCCTTGCGCGCCTCCCGCGAGATGCGATCCAGGATCAGGATGCCGTCCAGGTGGTCGATCTCGTGCTGGATGACCCGCGCTTCCAGGCCCTCGGCCTCGATCTCGATCTGCCTGCCGGTCTCGTCCTGGGCTCGCCCGCGCACCCGCGCGGGACGCTCGACCTCGACGTGCACGGCGGGCAGGCTGAGACACCCCTCTTCGGCGGCCTCCAGCTCCTCGCTGTGCCACGACAGGACCGGGTTGACGAGCGCGATCAGCGGGTCTTCGGGGTAGGCGCGGTAGACGAGCACGCGGTGCAGCACCCCCAGCTGGGTGGCCGCCAGGCCGACACCGAGCGCGTCGTGCATCAGCTCGCCCATCCGCTGCACCTCCGCCTTCAGATTCTCGTCGAAGCGCTCGACCGGCAGGGCGCTGGCGCGCAGCACCGGATCGCCGAGCTTGCGCACGTGACGCAGCGCGGCGTCGCGGCGCGCGCGCGTCTCGGCGTCCAGCTCGGTGGTCTCGGGCGCGTCCTGCTCGCGCTCCACCTCCACGTCGCCATCCTCGGAGGTCGGGATCGGCAGCTCCTCGAGCGCCTGCTCGCGCGTGTCTTGCTCTGCGGTCATTGGGGCTCAGTTTATGAGGAGCGACGCGAGCAGGCGCGGCGGGCTATTTCTCCAACCTGACGGTCACCGATTGCGTGTGCGAGACGGCGCTCCCACCGAGCGAGGACTTGAACGAGAAGACGATCGTGACCGGCAGGCCCTTCTTCTGCCGCCGCGCCTTCTTGAGGGCCTTCAGCGCAGAGGCGCTCGGCTTCAACGTGACGCTCACGCTGCCGGGCGCCCCGACGAGCTTGCTGCCCTTGGCGAACACGATCTTCGCCGGAAGGCACTTGCCTGCCAGCTTGACGAAGCCCGTCTTGCACTTGCTGGCCGACGCGAACGCGCCGAACTTCCCGTTCTGGAACGTAGCGAGCCAGCTGAAGGTGCCCGGATCGAGGACCGACGTGGTGAACTTGATCGCGCCGGTTTTCGCGTTCAACGCAGCATGCGCGGTGGGGAAGGCGCTGTTCGGCACGACCGCCACCGTGGCGGTCGTCGCTGTTGTCGTCGACCCGCCACCGCCACCCCCGCCCGGGCTCGCC
>DAINPC010000154.1:2548-5610 GCA_036743695.1 Solirubrobacteraceae bacterium
AACGCTGACGCTCGCGCCAACTGCATTGCTGCTCAGGCCATAGGCATCGCTCACCGTGAGGGTGACCGTGTCGGTCCCTGGCGCGCCATATACGTGAGACGCTGAGACCCCGGCGCCCGTTGTGCCATCCCCGAAGTCCCACAAAGCGCCCGTGATCGATCCCCCGGGATACGGATCGCTGGACGCACCGGCGCTGAAGCTCGCCGCGGTGCCTGCGATCAACGAGCCCGGCGGAGAGATCACTGCGGTCGGCAGCAGCGGTTTGAACAGCCCGAGGCCCTTTGGTGTGCCGATGCCCGAGGGACCGTCGAAGCCCGCTACGGCGTTGCATGCGGTCGTGCCTTCGCAGTCGACTTCGCCGAGGGTCGAGTTCGGTTTGACGCATTCGGCCGTTGACTCTCCCCCGCAGAAGCCATTGCCACCTTTTTCGACGTCGAAGCGCAGAGACGCGTCAGTGGCATGGCCGTAAAGCGTGAGCGCGGGGTCGCTCACCCCGTTCCCTCCACCCGCAAGCCCGTACAAGGAGCTGACGAACGGTGCCGAGAGCGACGTCCCGCCTATCGTCTCCCAGCCCACGTCGAGCCCCGTGCAGGCGGCGCCGCAATTGTAGGTGTCGTAGATGTCCAGGCCGGTGAGCGGGTCGGCAACGGCCGAGACGTCGGCGTCCAGGCGTGTCGTCCCGCAGCCGGTCGCCGCGAAGCCGGCGACGGCATGCTGCCAGGGCTGCGCCGTGAACAGCTTGCTGCAGCCGCCGCCCGTCGCGCCTTCGCGTCGGAGTTCTTCTTCGCCGATTGCGTCGCCTGGACCGTTGTTGTTCCAGACCGTCTCGTTGGCGCGGGACCCGTCCGGCTCCAGTTTGAGCGTGGTGCCTCCGACGGCCACGGTGGAGGCAAGCGACGCGGGGAAGTTCGGCATTTCTTCGCCTTCAAAGGGCCCAAATTCATTCACCCAATCCCAGCCGTAGTAGCCGTCGTCGCCGGTGGATGCCACGATGGGGACACCCGCGTGGTTGTACGCCGCACGTTCGGTGGATCCGGGGCCGCTCTCGTGACCGCCGTAGGAGTTCGAGACCACTGTCGCCCCCAGGACGACAGCCTCGTTGACGGCTGCCGCGAGGTTGGCAAAGCTCGGGTCGTTGCCCTCGACCAGCAGGATCCTGCAGTTGGGGCAGGCCGCATGCACGGTCTCGACGTCGAGCGCTATCTCGACCGACCATCCGCTCGTGTCGGCGGCAGGCAGCGACGAGCTGCTCCCCGTCTGGCCGACCTTCTTGAAGCAGCCGCTCGCCGTCGTGCACGCGGGAAGCCCGTAATGCGTATCGAATTCGCCGAGATCGCTTTCGATCGCCGAATCGTCGAACGCGTCGACGATCCCAACCGTCTGGCCGGCACCGGTGGCGGTGGGACTGTACCCGTACGCACTGGCGAGGTCTTCGGGCGTGAGCCCGCCCGCCGGTCCAACGGAGGCCGCTCCTCCGCCAACCACGAACGGCTGGGCGCCGGCGCTCGGGACCTTGCCGGGAGCAGGGGAAGCCACGGGCTTGCGCACGAGCGCGAAGCACGTCGCGTTCCCGGGGGCCGGCGCGGGGCACGCCTTGAGAACCTGCGCGTAGTGCTTGTGCGCCGGCTGCGCGACCGCAGCGGGGAGGGCGGTCAGGCACGCGACAAGCGAGAGTGCGACCGTGAATGAGCAGAGAGCGACAATGACCCGTGAACGTCGGGCGCTGAGCGATCGCACTATCCCCCGCTCCGAGTGAGTGTTTGGCTTCCGTGCGCGTGGGAGCATAGCGCCGCGTCACCCGGAAGTGAATACGCGCTCGACACGCGCTGGACCTATTGCGGATCGACGTCCACGCTGAAGCTCACGCCGGTGTGCTCCCGCGTCGCGGCGACCGCCTGAACCGCCTCGCCCACCGCCCGGACCGCCTCGCGACGCTCGCCGGCCTTGATGACCAGTACCTGACGCTCGCGCCCGCGCAGCCGGAACAGCGCGGCGGGGCCGAGCACGGCGGCGTCGGCCCCGGGCGCACAGGTAGACAGGCTCCCGCGCACGGCATTGGCGGCGTCCCGCGCCCGGCTTGACTCCTCGGCGGCGCAGACGATCCGGATCAGGTGCGAGAACGGCGGGTAGCGCAGCGCGCGGCGGCGCTCCAGCTCGCCCGCCAGGAAGCCGTCGCTGTCGTGGCGAGCGGCGTGCACGATCGCCCGTGCCTCGGGAGCGATCGTCTGCACCAGCACGCGACCGTGCCCGCCCCGCCCGGCGCGCCCGGCCAGCTGGGCGATCAGCGCGAACGTCCGCTCCTCCGCGCGGAAGTCGGGGAAGCGCAGGGTGGCGTCCGCGTCGAGCACCACCCCGAGGCTCACGTCGGGAAAGTCATGGCCCTTGGCGACCATCTGGGTTCCGATCAGCACGCCGCAGTCGGCCGCCTCGAAGCGGCGCAGGAGCCCTCCGACGCCGGCCTGCTCACTCGCGGCGCTGGATGCCCCACCGGGCCCGCCCGAACCGGCGGCGCCGCCGGCGGCGACGATGTCGGCGTCGAGGCGGAACACGGGGAAGCTGCCGTCGTCGAACACGCCGGCCAGGTCGTGCTGCAGGCGCTCGGTGCCCGCGCCGTGGCGTGCCACCGCGGTCGAGCCACAATCGTCACAGCGTGTTGGTACGTCTTGGCGATGTCCGCAGTGGTGACAGGCCACGTGTCCCTCGCTACGATGCAGCACGAGTGCCACGTCGCAGTCCGGGCAACTCCACACCCGCCCGCAGGAGCGGCACGAAAGGAAGTTCGACCAGCCGCGGCGGTTGAGCAGCACCATCGCCTTCCCACCCGCGCTGCGTACCTCCGCGAGCGCCTGTGCGGTCAACGGGTGCAGCCCCTGGGTTTCTCCGCGCATGTCGAGGATCTGGACCTCTGGCAGCGGGCGGCCGTCCACGCGGCCGGGCAGGCGCAGCGGGCGGGGCACCGCGCGCACGCTCTCCGGCCGCGGGGTCGCGCTGCCGGAGAGCAGCAGCGCCCCACAGCGCACGGCACGCTCGGCGGCGACGTCGCGGGCGTCGTAGCGCGGGTC
>DAINPC010000155.1:0-5557 GCA_036743695.1 Solirubrobacteraceae bacterium
CGCACCCGCCTCTCGATCTTTCGAGACCCCCGTTCCCTCCCCGTCCGCGCACCCGCCGGGCGCCTCCAGCTGGAGCCGGATCGTGGACGAGACGATCGAGCGCGTGCCGCTGACCGGCCGCCCGGGCCCGCCATCTGCGCAGGAGGCCCACGATGCGCCACCGCCAGCGCCCCGCCCGGCGCCACCTCCACCGCCAGCGCCCCGCCCGGCGCCACCTCCACCGCCAGCGCCCCGCACGGCGCCGCCGCCTTCTTCAGGACCCCCAACCGCGTCCCCTCCGGCACGCCCGCTCGGAGCCCCGCTCGCCCCAGCTTCGCCGGCCCCGGATGAGCTGCTGCGCTTCCGCGACCGCCTGGAGCGCGCGGCCAGGGATCTGACCCACGACTACGACGAGCTGCTGGGGCGCCTAAGCTACCCCGCTGTGACGGCGCCACCGGCAGGCCCCACGATCTCCCTCGCGCGCGGCGCGCCGTCGCTGGACATCGTGGACGTGGACGGTCTGCGCGACGCTGCTGTGCGCGCGTTCGAGAGCGACCCGGCGGGCACGACCGCGTACGGCACCTCGGTGGGCTATCCGCGCCTGCGCAGCTGGATCGCGGACCGCCACGGCGTGGAGCCGGAGCGGGTGCTGGTGACCAACGGCTCGATGCAGGCCGACGCGTTCCTGTTCGAGGCGCTCGTGCGCTCGGGCGACGAGGTGATCGTCGAGCGCCCGACCTACGACCGCACGCTGCTGTCGCTGCGCCAGCGGGGCGCGCGCCTGCATGCTGTCGAGCTCGAGCCCGACGGGATCGACACGGAGGCCCTCGCCGGCCTGCTCGCAGGCGGCGGGGCGCAGCCGACGCTCGCGCACATCATCCCCAACTTCCAGAACCCGGCCGGCTACACCCTCTCCTACGAGAAGCGCCGGCGCCTGCTCGAGCTCGCCGCCGACCACGGCTTCCTGGTGTTCGAGGACGACCCCTACGTGGAGCTGCGCTTCAGCGGCGAGACGCTGCCGACGATGCTCTCGATGGACCCCGAGCGGGTCGTCTACGCGTCGTCCTTCTCCAAGACGGTCTGCCCGGGGATCAGGGTCGGCTACCTGGTCGGGCCGGCGGACCTGATCGCGTCGGTGGCCAAGCTCGCGACCAACACCTACATATCCCCGAACATGGTCGCCCAGTCGATCGTCTACGAGTTCTGCGCCTCGGGCGCCATCGACCGCTCGATCGAGACGGTCAAGGTGGCGCTCGCCGAGCGCGCGCAAACACTGGCGGCGGCACTGCGGCGCGAGCTGGCCGAGGCCGAGTTCGTGGAGCCCCAGGGCGGCTACTTCATGTGGGTGACGCTGCCCGAGGGCACCGACGTGAACGCCCTCTTCACGGCGGCCGCCGACCGCGGCGTGGCGTTCGTGAAGGGCACGGACTTCCTGCTGGAGGGCGGCGAGAACACGCTGCGCCTCGCCTACTCGGGGGTCACGCCCGAGCAGATCGACACGGGCGTGGCGCGCCTGGCCGAAGCCTACCGCTCGCTCTAACGGCCGTAGCGCTGCCCGAGCACCAGCTGCTCCGGCAGCGCCGTGCGCTGCGGCGGCGAGGGGTCGGCGATCACGGAGACGGTCTCGGCCACGCTCGGGGTGAGCGTCAACAGCCGCCCGTCGGCCGCCTGGACGGCGACGTGTTGCTCGTCGCGCTCGGCCAGCACGCCCTCCAGGCCGGGCTCCAGACCGGCGGCCTTGAGGTAGCGCAGGAGGTCCTCGGCCTCGTTCTCGAAGCGCAGCACGCGCACGGAGGCGCCGATCTCGACATCCGCCAGCGGCACCCCGGCCAGGCGCGCGCCGGCGACGATGGGGTGCCCGTGCGGACAGGTCTTGGCGTCGCCGATGGCGGCGCGCATGCGCTCCTCCAGCACGGGCGACATGGCGTGCTCCAGGCGCTCGGCCTCCTCGTGCACCTCGTCCCAGGGCACGCCGAGCACGTCCGTGAGGAAGCGCTCGATCAGGCGGTGGCGGCGGACGATGCCCTCGGCGTGGGCGGCGCCGTCCTCGGTGAAGGCGATGGCGCGGTCGGCTCCACGGGTGATGTAGCCGTCGCGCTCCAGGCGTCCGATCATCTCGTGGACGGTGGGGGCCGAGAGCTGCATGGCCCTGGCGACGTTGGCGCCGGTCATCGGCAGGCCGGCCTCCTGCAGCCAGAACAGGATCTGCAGGTACTCCTCCTCGGCGACAGTGGCCGTGGTGGCGCCGTCGCCGCTCACGCGGCTGATGCTAGTGGACGCTCAGCTGTAGAGCTGCTCGAAGGTGCACTCGGCGGGCGCCTTGTCATCGCGCCAGCGGCGCAGCTTGGCGCCGTGGCGGATGCGCCCGGCGGAGACGTGGTCGAAGTCGATCTCCACGACCAGCTCGGGGCGCAGCCCGATCCACTCGAGCTCCTTGCCTGCGCTCCAGCGGCTGGGGTCCGCGGAGCCGCGCTCGCCGGACTCATGGTCGGCCAGGAAGCCGACAAGCCGCTTCTTCTCCGCGGCGGACAGACCGGAGCAGTGCCCGACGACGCGCAGCTCGTCTCCGTCGTAGAGGCCGAGGATGAGGGCACCGACTGTGCCCTGCTCCTTGCCCGGGCGCCAGCCGACGAGCACGGCGTCGATGGTGCGCACGCGCTTGACCTTGGCCATCCCCTTGCGCTCACCGGGGCGGTAGGGCGCGGTGAGCTCCTTGGCGATGGCGCCCTCGGCGTGAGCCAGCCACGGCTCCGCCTGCTCGGGCGTGGCGACCGTCTCCATCAGCTCGATCGGCGCGCGCGCGAAGGCCTCGCCGGCGAGCAGGTGCTCGAGCGCGGCTCGCCGCTCGACGAAGGGCAGCTCGAGCAGCGAGTCCTGTTCATGGGCCAGCAGGTCGAAGGCGACGTAGACGGCGGGCGTCTCGGCGGCCAGGCGCTCGATCCGCGAGACGGCCGGGTGGATGCGCTGGCCGAGCGCGTCGAAGTCCTCGCGCCCGCTGCTGTCGCGCACCACGATCTCGCCGTCGAGCACATAGCGGCCCGGCGGCAGGGTCAGCTCGGGGAAGTAGCGCCCGAGCGGCTTGCCGTTGCGCGACTGCAGGAAGATCTCCTGGCCGTCCACGAAGGCCAGGCAGCGAAAGCCGTCGAGCTTGACCTCATAGACGTAGCCACCGCCTAAGGGCAGCTCCTTGCGCGAGAGCGCCAGCTGCGGCTTTACGGGTGGCTCCAGCGGGAGCGTCACGGCTTCTCGGCCCTGGGTGCACGCGCCCGGCTGGGCTGCACGCGCGGGGGCTCGCTCTTCTGCTTGCGAAAGTGCGGCGGCCACGGGGCGTCGCCGAGCCCGTCGCGCTCGTCGCGGGCGGCCAGCTCCAGCAGGCGGTCGAGGCGGCCGGGGTGCCGGTCGATGTCCGCGGACGGATCGCCCCGTTCGCGCAGCCGCGCGGGGACGGTCTGCAGGCGCAGCTCGGCGGGCTCGACGTCCGCCACCTCAGCCCACTCCAGGGGGCAGGACACGCGGGCGTCGGGGACGGCCCTGACGGAGTAGGCGGAGGCGACCGTGCGGTCGCGGGCGTTCTGGTTGTAGTCGATGAACACGCCCTGGCGCTCCTCCTTCCACCAGCGGCTGGTGGCGCGGCCGGGCATCCGCCGCTCGACCTCGCGCGCGAGCGCGAGCGCGGCGCGGCGCACTTCTTGGAAGTCCCGCTCGGGCTCCAGGCGCACGTACACGTGCACGCCGCGGGAGCCGGAGGTCTTTGGGAAGCCGCGCAGCCCGTGCTCCTCCAGCACCTCGCGCACGCCCAGGGCGACGTGGCGGACCTCGGCGAAGGGGACCCCGGGGCCGGGGTCTAGGTCCACGCGCAGCTCATCGGGATGCTCGAGGTCGCCGCGGCGCACGGGCCATGGGTTCCAATCGATCACGCCGAGGTTCACCCCCCACACCAGGTGCGCGGCGTCGTTGGGCACCAGCTCGCGCGCGTGGCGGCCGCTGGGGAAGGTCACGGTGGCGGTCTGCAGCCACTCGGGCGCGCTGTCAGGGACGCGCTTCTGGAAGAACGGCTCGCCGGCAACCCCGTCGACCCAGCGCTTCATCACGGTGGGGCGCTCGCGCAGGCCGTTCACCACGGCCTGCTGGCACTCGAGGTAGTAGTCGACGAGGTCCATCTTGGTCAGGCCGGCCTCGGGGAAGAACAGCTTGCCCGGGTTGCTGACGCGCACCTCGCGCCCGCCGGCCTCGACGAGGACGTGCTCGCCCTTCTTTGCTGGCATTGCTGGAAGGATGCCCGATCATGCGCCCACGCACCAGCGACCCCCACGCCCGCCGTCCGTGGCGCTGCGGCACACGGATGTGCTGATACCCGGGCACGTGCTGGTGGCGAGCGGCGCGTTTGCACCGCGCCTGGGCGCCGCGGCGGTGGCGGCTGCGATCGCCAGGGGGCTCGAAGCGGGCGGGCTGGCAGAGGCGGACCTGCTGGCGCTGCCCGACGCGGCGCAGCGGGCGGGCGATGTGCGCGAGCTGCTCGACGCGGTGGGCTTCGACGCGCGCATGCGCAGCGCGCGGGCGGTGATCGTGGCGGCGCGGAGCCTGCACGAGCGGACGCTGACGGGCAGCCCGACGTTCGAGATCGCCACCCGGGCCCGTCAGGCGGGAGTGCCCGCCTATGCGGTCACGGCGGAGAACGGCCTGGACTGCTTCGACGCGCGCATACTGGATCTCCAGGTGATCCTGGAGGCGGGCAGCGCGCGGGCGCTCACGGCAGCGGGGACTCGGCTGGCGGAGCTGATCTGAGCCGGGCGGCCAGGGTCTGGGCGAGCTCGTAGACGAGCCGGGTGGCCTCGGCCACGGTGGCGTAGTCGAGGTTGGCTGGGATGTCGCTGGGCAGGTGGTAGTTGGCGGGGCTGCGCCAGTCGGTCATCGAGACGAGCGTCGCGGTGGGGTAGCCGGCGCGGCTGGGGATCACGCTGTCGGTGGAGGCGCGCGCACGGAAGCCGCGATGCAGCTCGATGCCGAGCGCCTCGGCGCGATCGGCGAGCAGGTCTCGCAGCCACGGGCCGGTGTAGCTCTCCATCCACACGGGCCCCTCGGCCTCCAGCATCACCAGGTGGGGCGAGCCGACGGTGTCGAGGTTCACGAACGACGTGCGCGCGGGATCCAGCTCGTGGCGATGGCGCGCGAGGAACGCGCGCACGCCGTCCTGGAGCGTCTCCTCCGCCCCGCAGCAGACCAGCAGCACGCGCAGGCCCGGCACGGGACGCGCTCGCAGCAGCTCGGCCAGGCCGAGGAGGGCGGCGGCGCCGGAGAGGTTGTCGTTGGCGCCGGGCACGGTGTCGTTGCGCCACACATCGGCCACGATGGCCGTGCCGAGGGCGCCGACGGCGAGGGCCGCGCGGGCGAATCCGCGCCTGCCCGTGACGGCGGCTGCGACTGTGCACAGCGGACCGGCGAGCCCGACCCACCACTGCGGCGGCGGCGTCTTGAAGCGTTCGAGCAGCTGCGGCGCCAGCTCGTGGATGCGGCGCTGGAGGGTCTGGTCGAACAGGAAGCCCGTCTGCGGGGCGTCGTGGTGGGCGAGCACCACGAG
>DAINPC010000156.1:0-5538 GCA_036743695.1 Solirubrobacteraceae bacterium
AGGGCTCGGTGGTGCGCTCGTGGCTGTGCGAGCTGGCCGCCCGCGCGTTCGAGTCCGACGGCAACGGGCTGGAGGCGATCGAGGGCTTCACCGAGGATTCCGGCGAGGGGCGCTGGACGATCGAGGACGCCACTGCGCACGACGTCCCCACCCCCGTGATCACCGCCTCGCTGTACGCGCGGCTGCGCTCGCGCGGCAACGGGGACTTCGCCGACCGCGTGCTGGCCGCGCTGCGCAACCAGTTCGGCGGGCACGCCGTCAAGAGCGCCCCACCGGCTAAGGCCGCCCACCGGCGCGGAGGGAGCTGAGGTGGCGGTTGCCGCCGGTCCGCAGGCCGAGCGGGCCGAGTCGGACAACCCGCTGACGGCCGGCCTGGAGCGCCTGCCGGTGGCGCCCACCACGCTGGTGATCTTCGGCGCCACGGGCGACCTGGCCAGGCGCAAACTGCTGCCCGCCCTCTACAACCTCGCCCACGACGGCGCCCTGCCCGGGCGCTTCCACCTGGTGGGGGTCTCGCGCAAAGAAAAAGCGCACGAGGACTACCGAGCGGAGTGCGAGGAGGCGATCAGGCGCTTCTCGCGGCGCACGCCCGACGAGGCCGTCCTCAAGGGGCTGCTCGAGAACGTCAAGTACGTGCCCGGCACCTTCGACGACGAGGCCGTCTACAGCGAGCTGTGCAAGGTCCTGGACGGGTTCGAGAAGCGGGCCGGCGAGCGGCTGAACCGCGCCTTCTACCTGTCCACCGCGCCGGGCTTCTTCCCGGTGATCGTGGAGCAGCTCGGCAGATCCAAGCTGGCCCACCACGAAGGCGGCGAGGTGCGCATGATCATCGAGAAGCCGTTCGGAACCACGCTCGAGGAGGCGCGCGAGCTGAACCGCCGCGTGCTGGCCATCTTCGAGGAGAGCCAGGTGTTCCGCATCGACCACTACCTGGGCAAGGAGACGGTCCAGAACATGATGGCGTTCCGGTTCGCCAACGGCATGTTCGAGCCGCTGTGGAACCGCAACTACATAGACAGCGTCCAGATCACCGCGGCGGAGGATCTGGGCATCGGCTCGCGCGCGGACTACTACGACAAGTCGGGGGCGCTGCGCGACCTGATCCAGAACCACATGCTGCAGCTGCTCTGCCACGTGGCGATGGAGCCGCCCGTGAGCTTCACGGCGGAAGAGGTCCGCAACGAGAAGGTCAAGGTGCTGCAGTCGATCCCCCAGCCGACGGCGGCGGAGATCCCGGAGATGTCCGTGCACGCACAGTACGGCACGGGGCACTCGGGCGGCGATGACGTGCAGGGCTATCTGGAGGAGGAGGGCGTGCCGGAGGACTCCACCACGGAGACTTATGCGGCGCTGCGCCTGGAAGTGGCCAACTGGCGCTGGGCCGGCGTTCCCTTCTACCTGCGCACGGGCAAGCGCCTGGCGCGCAAGGTCACGGAGATCGCCGTCACGCTGAAGCCCGTCCCCCACCTGGCGTTCAGCCAGCACGGCTCGCTGGGCGTGCAGCCCAACCAGCTGGTGCTGACGCTCCAGCCCAACGAGGGCGTCTCGCTGCGCCTCGGCGCCAAGATCCCGGGGACGCGCATGATCATCCGCCCGGTGAACATGGAGTTCCTCTACGGCACGGCCTTCCTGTCGCAGTCGCCGGAGGCATACGAGCGGCTGATCACGGACGCGATGCGCGGCGACGCCACGCTGTTCACGCGCAACGACGAGGTCGAGGCGCAGTGGCGCATCTGTGACCCGATCGCCAGCGCCTGGGCGCAGCAGCCGGGCCAGCTGCCCACCTACGAAGCGGGCTCGCAGGGCCCGGCGGAGGCGGACGGCCTGCTGCGCGACGGCGATCGCTGGCGCGCGATCTGATGTCCGGCAGCGACGCGGTGTGGAGTGCGCAGGGCACCACGCCGGACGCGATCGAAGCGGCGCTGCGCCAGCTGCTGATCGAGGTGCACGCGGAAGACGGCAGCTTCGTGCCGGCGCGCGTGCTGAACATGATCGCGTTCGTGGACCGCGAGTGGAGCGGCGAGATCGCCAACCGCCTGCGCGGCGTCGGGCGCTACCACGCCTCGCGGCTGCTGGTCCTCGCCTACGAGCCGAGGCGCGAGCGCCTGGACGCGCGCGTGATGATCGCCTCCGAAGGCCAGCCGCGGCCGGGAGAGCTGGCGCTGCTGCGCGAGACGGTGGTGGTGGAACTGGGCGAGCGCCACCTGGACGATCTGCTGACGATCGCCGACCCGCTGGTGGTGACGGACCTGCCCACGCTGCTGTGGTCCCCCCACGGCCACCACGAGATCGTGGCGAGACTGCTGGCGCTCTCGCAGGCGATCCTGCTGGACTCGGTGGACGAGCCGGTCGCGCGGGAGGCGTTGGACCGTGCCTGCTCGCTGAGCGCGCGGGCATACGTGGTGGACCTGGCGTGGCTGCGCAGCACCCCCTGGCGCGAGCGCGTGGCGGCCAGCTTCGACCCGGTGGCGCTGCGACGGGAGCTGCGCACGCTCACGGAGGTGACCGTGCGACACCACCCCGCCTCAACGGTGGCCGCGATGCTGCTGGCGGGCTGGCTGGCCTCGCGCCTGCAGTGGTCGGTCGGCCCGCTGCGGGCGGACGGCGACGCGCTGATCGGCAGCGCCCGTGCCGGCGAGCAGGATGTGGCGCTGCGCCTTCAGGCGGCGCCCGAGCTGCAGGTTCGGGGCCTCGAGAGACTGACGCTGCAGACCGCCTCCGGTCGACGCCTTGGCTTGGACCGCGGGCCCGGCGGCCTGCACGCCCACGCACGGGACGCGGACGGGAGGGAGCGCGAGTGGACGATTCCGGGCGCCTCGCGCGGCGAGACGGGCGTGCTCGGCGAGGGCATCCGCCAGGCGCTGCTGCGCGATCCCACCTACGTGCCCGCGCTGAAGGCCGCACGGGCGCTGGCGCCGTGACGCGCCTGACCACCTGCCTGGACGCGGAGTCGGTGGCGGCGCGCGCCGCCGCGCACGTGACCCGCCAGCTGCAGCGCGCGCGCGCGGCGCGGGGCGTGGCCCACTTGGCGCTCAGCGGCGGCACCACGCCGGGGCGCACCTACGAGCTGCTCGCGCGCGAGCCCGCGGAGCTGGCGAACGCGGAGGTGTGGTTCGCGGACGAGCGCTGCGTCGGGCCACAGGACGAGCAGAGCAACTACATGCTGGCCTCGCAGACGCTGCTGGGCGCGGCCGCCATCGCGCCCGAGCGGGTGCACCGCATGCGCGGAGAGCTCGGGCCGCAGGAGGGCGCGGGCGACTACGCGCGCGAGCTGAGCGAGCGGCTGGCGCCCGAGCAGGACGGGCTGCCGGTGCTCGACCTGATCGTCCTGGGCATCGGCCCCGACGGCCACGTCGCCTCGCTGTTCCCCGGCGCGGCCACGCTGGACGCGGGCGAGGCGGCGGTGTGCCTGAGCGTGCTCGACTCGCCCAAGCCGCCGCCGGAGCGGATCACGCTGAGCCTGGCGGTGCTGCGCGCGGCGCGCGGCTGCCTGCTGCTGGCCACGGGCGCCGGCAAGGCGGATGCGGTCAGCGCGATGCTCGCCGCGCCCAGCCGCCACGTGCCCGCGAGCCTGCTCAGGCGCGAGCGCCTGACGGTGATCGTGGACGACGCAGCAGCGCCGCCCGGACCGCGGCCGTGAGCACGCGCGGCGGCATGAGCGCGGCCGCCGGCGCGGCCGCGGATCAGGTGGTGCTGGTGCGCCACGCGGAGACCCAGTGGAGCCGCGACGGGCGCCACACCGGGCGCACCGACATCCCGCTCACCGACTGCGGGCGCCAGGCCGCACGGGCACTCGGACGGCGCCTGGCCGGATGGCATTTCGAGCTGGTGCTCGTCAGCCCCTCCCGCCGTGCGCGCGCAACCTGCGAGCTGAGCGGGCTGGGCGCCCGGGCGCAGGTGCGCGAGGAGCTGCTGGAGTGGGACTACGGCGAGTATGAGGGACTCACCTCCGCCCAGATCGAGGCCGAGCGGGCGAACTGGAGCCTGTGGCGCGACGGCTGCCCCGGCGGTGAGAGCGCGGCGGAGGTGGGCGCGCGCGCCGACCGCGTGATCGCCGAGCTGAACGCGGCGGAGGGCGCCGCGGCGGTGTTCTCGCACGGGCACACGCTGCGCGTGCTCGGCGCCCGCTGGATCGCGCTGGATCCGCGCGACGGCGGCAGGCTGGGCCTCTCCACGAGCGCGATCTGCGTGCTGGGCCACGAGCACGGAACGCCGATCCTCGCGCGCTGGAACGACGCGGGTGCGAGCGCGCCCGTGTCCGGGCGCGCGACGGGCGGACGGCGAGGCTGCGAGGATCGGGGCCCGGGGAGTGGAACGACCTTCTAGAGTGACGCAGCACAGCCAGCCATGGCAGCCCGCGCGGTCAAGACCAATCCTCTCTCCCCGCACGTCGAGCAGGCGCTCCTGGCGCTGGACGGAGCGCGCGAGCGCACGCTGACGCTGGTAGCCGGACTGAGCGAGGATGAGCTGGAGCGGACGCACTCGCCGATCATGAGCCCGCTGGTCTGGGACCTCGGCCACATCGCCGCCTACGAGGATCTGTGGCTGGCCCGCCGCCTCGGCGGGCTGGAGCTGCTGCGCCCTGACCTGGCCGGCCTGTATGACGCATTCGAGACGCCGCGCGCGATCCGCGGCGAGATCGAGGCGCTCGACCCGGCTCAGGCGCGCTCCTACATGGACGAGGTTCGCGCGCGCACCGCCCATACGATCGCCCTCCACGGGGTCGGCGACGGCGTGATCTGCGAGATGGTGGTGCGCCACGAGCTCCAGCACCTGGAGACCATGCGTCAGACGATGGCCATCGCCGGACTGCTCCCGCCGGGCGAGCCCACGCTGCACCCGCCGCAGGCGGAGGCGGGATGGATCGAGATCCCCGCGGGCCCGTTCTCGATGGGCGCGGGACCGGAGGGCTTCGCCTACGACAACGAGCGCCCGCGGCACACGGTCGAGGTGGGCGCCTTCGCGATCGCGCGTCTGCCCGTGAGCAACGAGCGCTGGCTGCGCTTCAGCGAGAGCGGCGGCTACGAGCGCCGCGAGTGCTGGTCGCAGGAGGGCTGGGCGTGGAAGCAGGAGCACGACATCACGCACCATCCCGCAGTGGCGGACGGGCACCCGCAGGCCCCCGTCTGCCACGTCTCCTGGTTTGAGGCGGACGCCTTCGCGCGCGCGTACGACGCGCGCCTGCCCAGCGAGGCGGAGTGGGAGAAGGCGGCGAGCTGGAGCGAGGATCCGCAGGACGGACCGGCGGCGGTGGGTCAGGTGTGGGAGTGGACGGCCACCAGCTTTCACGGTTACCCGGGCTTTGAGCCCTACCCTTACCGCGAGTATTCGGAGGTGTTCTTCGGGGAGGACTACCTGGTGCTGCGGGGCGGCTCGTGGGCGACCCACCCGCGCGTGGCGGGCCCGCGGTTTCGCAACTGGGATCTGCCGCAGCGCCGCCAGATCTTCGCGGGCGTGCGCCTGGCAGAGGAGCGCTGATGGAACCCTCCGCCCCCCAGCCTCCGCTCGCCGCGGCGGCCATCCAGATCGACTCGCACC
>DAINPC010000157.1:0-5520 GCA_036743695.1 Solirubrobacteraceae bacterium
AGCGCATCCAGCCAACCGTGCGGCAGGACGCGCGCCTGCAGGAGACGAGCGCGGGCGACCATCGTCGAAAGCCTAGACCATGCTCAGCCACAGCGGGGACCGCGACTGAAGATGCGATCGGGCGAGAAGCGGATCACCACGTGGAAGCTGCCCGCCCGCCGCGCTCGGATCTCGGTCCAGTCTTCGCCGGCGTGGGCCACGCATCCGCTGCCCGTGGCGAGCGCCCAGTATGGGGTGAAGCGCAACCTCACGGCGTAGTCGCCGGGCCGCGGCGCTCGCAGCGTGAACGAGTCGCTGGTGAGGCTGCTCAGCACGCCCGGCTGCTCGGCGAGCGGACGGGGGCCGATCACGGCGAACAGGCGCCAGTGCGGGGAGTGCCAGATCTCGTGCAGGTATCCGAGCCCTCCGCTGCGCAGCAGGCGCGCCTCCCTCGTGGCGGAGTAGTCGAGCGGGGCGTCCGGGAGCGCGACGTATGAGACGGCGGATCGCGACAGCCAGTCGTGGTAGCCGGCGGGGGTCAGGGGCGTCGATTCGTCGTAGAACAGACCGTTTCGATAGCTGTCGAGCTGGCGCTCCCAGCCGCGGGCGATCATCACGTGGGGGGCGAGCCAGCGTGCCTCCCAGTGGTCCGCCGTCGCCACCGCCTCGATGCGCGCGGGACGGGCCGAGTAGCCGACGTTCAGGGCGCGCAGCTCGCTGAGCAGCGGCGCGTAGTAGGAGGCGTTGACCGCTGGGTCCGACGCCGCCGCGGCGAAGTCGGCGACCGGCGCGTTGGCCTGCCAATAGAGCAGGAAGGGGGCCAGCACGAGCAGCAGGCGCCCGCGGCGCGCGCCCGCCAGCCGATCGCCGAGCGGCCTGCCGGCGAGCACGCACGCGGCGATCGGGCCGGCCACCAGCGAGCCGAGGCGGTCGGAGTTGCCGCCGACCGCCGTCGACAGCACGTATGAGCCCGTGAGCGCGAGCGCGTAGAGCAGTGCACCGATCCGCAGCCCGCGCTGCTCACGCGGGATCAGCGCACCGAGGAGGAGCACTCCCGCGAGCGCCGGATAGAAGGCCGAGAGGGCGAACGGCTGCGAGCCCCCTTCCGGGAACGCGAGCGCCAGCAGCGCGATCGGCGCGAGCGAGACGGCGGCGAGCGCGCCCGGCCAGGCGCGCGCCGGTCCCGCCAGCCCCCACGCCAGGAAGGCGAGCGCCAGGAAGGCGCCGGCCACGGGGCTGGCCAGCGAGCAGAGCACCGCCAGCGCGAGCGCCGGCCACGGACGCTGCCGCTGGGCCGCCAGCAGCGCGCCGAGACCGAGTGCGAGCCCGAGGTCGAAGGGCACGCGGCTGGAGAGCAGCCCGATGCCCGCGCCGAGCGCGAACCAGGCGCCGGCCAGGCGTGCGGCCCGCGCGGGGAAGCGACCCTCGATGAGGACGGTGAAGAGCGCGGCGGCGAGCGTCATCGACAGCGCCGCCAGCAGTCGCGGTCCGATCAGCGCCCCCAGCGGCGGGGCGAGGATCGAGTAGGCGGGCAGGTGATGCCCGCCGTACCAGGAGTTGTCCCACAGCGAGAGGCCCGTGCGCGCGAACAGGTCGCTGCGATAGCTGGCCGCCGCGAGGTCGGGACTGGACGGCGCTGCGATCAGGTACACGACGGCGAGCGCCGCCGTGATCGTCCAGGCGGGAGGAACACGGCGGCGCTCGCCCGGGGGTCGGCGCGAGGGCTCGCTCACCCGGCGCTCAGGAAGTCCACCACCCGCCCGATCAGATCGGGACGGTCGAGCCACGGCCAGTGCCCGGCGTCCGCGAGCTCGAGCAGCTCGGCGGCGGGCAGCGCGTCCGCGTAGGCGCGCCCGAAGCGGGCAGGGATGTAGGGGTCCTTCATGCCCCATGCGATCAGCGCGGGCATGCCCAGACGGGACAGGTGCTCGCCGCTCGCGGCCAGCACCTCGGGGGGAGAGCTGCGGTACAGGCGCAGGATTGCGCGCTGGGTTCCCTGGTCGAAGTGGTCGAGCACGCTGTCCAGCCACGCGTCGGGCAGCGGCCCCGGTGCGGCGTTGGACTCCCTGGAGAGCAGGCGCAGCGTGAAGCGGTTGATCGCGCCCATCGACAGCTCGCCCAGGCCGGGCGTGCGCCAGATGCGCGCCGTGCGATGCCATCTGTACCCCGGCAGGAACGGCACGGCGTTGATGATCGCCAGGCGCTCGACGCGCTCGGGGAAGCGCTGCGCAAAGGCCAGCCCGACTGCTCCCCAGTCGTGCACCACCAGCGACACGCGCTCGACCCCGAGCTCCTCCAGGAAGCGCTCGACGAAGCGGTCGAGCTCGGCGATCGTGAAGCGCAGTGAGCCGGGCTTGCCCGACCGGCCGAAGCCGGGCAGATCCGGCGCGAGGCCTCCGGTGAGCTTCAGGAACTCCACCCATTCGTCGGAGTTGCTCGGCACGCCGTGCAGGTAGAGCGGCACGGCGCTCGTCGTCTCCCCCGCGGGTGGGGGAGCGCTGCGCCAGAAGACCTGCAGCCCGTCGATCTCGCCGCTGTGCTCGCTGACCTCGGGCATCGGGCGAGGATATAGGTGCGCGGGCCGCCGGATACGGTGATGCGGTGTCCGCTCCCGCCCCACGGCGTCCCGCGCGCAGGCCGGCTGCGGCCTGGAAGGCGCCGACCCGGGCGCGCGTGGTCAAGATCCGCGACCGCCTGCGGGCCGTCTACGGCGCGCCGCTGATGCGCCCCCACGGCCACCCGATCGCCGAGCTGGTGCTGACGGTGCTCTCGCAGTCCACCAACGATCGCAACCGGGACGTGGCCTACCTGCGGCTGCGCAAGCGCCTCCCCACTTGGGAGCAGGTCCGCGACGCGCCGCTGGCGCAGGTCGAGGAGGCGATCCGCCCGGGCGGGATCTCGAAGGTCAAGTCCGCCCGCATCCAGGCGATCCTGCGCGCGATCTGCGAGGACCCCCGGGATCCCCCCCGCGAGCTCTCGCTCGACTGGCTGGCGCGCGCTCCGCTCACGGAGGCGCGTGCATACCTGACGGCGCTACCCGGCGTGGGGCGCAAGACGGCGGCCTGCGTGCTGCTGTTCTCCTACGGGCTGCGGGATGTTCCCGTCGACACCCACGTCTCCAGGGTGGGCACCCGTCTCGGGCTGCTGCGCCCGGGGGCGCCCTTCGAGGAACTGCACGACCAGATGCTGGCCCTCACCCCACCCGGCCAGGAGCTCGAGCTGCACGTGAACCTCCTGCGCCACGGACGGCGAGCCTGCCACGCGCGCCGCCCGGCCTGCGGGGACTGCGCGCTGGCGCGCATGTGCCCGAGCCGCGGGCTGTTCAGCCCCGCGGAAGCACCGCGAAAGCGATGACCGCGTAGTGCAGGGCGGCCGCGGTGATCACGAGCGCATGGAAGACCTCGTGGTAGCCGAACACCTTCGGCCAGGGGTTGGGCCGGCCGCTCGCGTAGACGACCGCGCCGACCGCGTAGAGCAGGCCACCACTCGCCAGTCCCGCCACGCCCAGCCAGCCGATCGCCGCGGGCAACTCTCCGAAGACCGCTGCCGACACGCAGCCGAGCGCGACGTAGACGGCCGCCAACAGCCACTTCGGCGCATCGATCCACACGAGCTTGAACACCACCCCGACGAGCGCTCCCGTCCACAGCACGACCAGGATCGTGCTCGCGAGGGATCCCTTCAGCGCCAGCAGCGCGACCGGCGTGTAGGTGCCGGCGATCAGCACGAAGATCATCGAGTGGTCCAGGCGCCTCATCCAGCGCCGCGCGCTCGGCCGCCAGGTCACCCGGTGATAGAGCGCGCTCGTGCCCAGCAGGGCGGACACCGCGACCGCGTAGATCGTCGCGGCAAGACGCGCCCGTCCGTCCGACGCAGCGAGGATCAGCGCGACGCCGCAGGCGAGCGACACGAAGAAGGCGTACTCATGCGACACACCGCGCAGCCGGGGCTTGATCTGCCCCGTCGTCATGTTCATGTGGAGACGGTAGCGCTCTCTTGCAGCTTTGCTCGTGCGCGCTCGGGTGTGACCGTCACGACGTCCCATGCGAGCCCCACGCGCTCGAGCCCGAGGATCAGCCATTCTGAGGGGTCGAGCTCGTACCAGCGCAGGCCGTGGAAGGCGGACTGGGGAAAGGCGTGGTGATTGTGGTGCCAGGCCTCTCCGAGTGAGGGCAGAGCGAGCCAGAAGACGTTGGTGGACTCGTCGTCGGTCTCGAAGCGGCGGCTGCCGAAGAAGTGGCAGATCGAGTTGATGCTCCACGTGACGTGGTGCAGCAGGAAGGTCCGCACCAGGCCCGCCCACAGCACGGCGCTGAGGCCTCCGGCGAGGAGTGAGCCTCCGCTCAGAGCGAAGCCGGCCACGAAGGGAAGCGCGAGGCTGAGCAGGGCCAGCAGCGGAAAGCTCTTGTTGATGCGGCGCATCACCGGGTCTTCCACGAGGTCGGCGGCGAAGCGCCTGGAGGATGCCTGGCCGTGGGTCTCGAACAGCCAGCCGACGTGCGCGTGCCACAGGCCGGAGAGCATGCCGCGCAGCCCGGCCCCATGCCCGGCGTGGGGGCTGTGGGGGTCCCCATCTTCGTTGGTGAAGGTGTGGTGCTTGCGATGGTCGGCCACCCAGTCGATGACCGGGCCCTGCAGCGCCATCGATCCGAGGATCGCGAGCGTGTAGCGCAGCCACGGGCGCGTCTCGAACGCCCGGTGGGTCAGCAGGCGGTGGAAGCCCACGGTGACACCGAGCGCCGTCAGGAGGTACATGACGGCGCCGATCGCCAGATCCCTCGGCCCGAGGAAGTGGCTCCACAGCAGCGCCGCCCCGGTGAGGACCCCGAGGAACGGGACCACGACGGCGGCGATGTTCACGTTGCGCTCCAGGCGGGTCACTCAGCTTCTCTAGTCCTCCCGGCACCAATGGTTACGGGCATCTACGGATGTCCAGGAGCCCGGCTGCCGGGAGGGTGGTACGTGCGGCACTGCAATTGCCCTTGAAGCAAGGAAGGAAATCTGCCACACTCTCACTTAGATTTATAAAGCGTCTTAGAAGGAGCATTCCCACATGGGCAAGACCATAGGCATCGACCTCGGCACGACGAACTCGTGCATGGCCGTGCTCGAGGGTGGCGAGCCCACCGTCATCGAGAACTCCGAGGGTGGGCGCACGACGCCGTCGGTGGTCGCGTTCGCCGCCTCCGGTGAGCGTCTCGTCGGCACCGTCGCCAAGCGCCAGGCCGTCACCAACCCGCAGAACACCGTCTTCTCGATCAAGCGCTTCATGGGCCGCAAGGAGGCCGAGGTGCGCGAGGAGGAGTCGATCGTCCCCTACAAGGTCGTCTCCGGACCCAACGGCGACGCTCGCGTCGAAGCCGCCGAGGAGCAGCACTCCCCGCCGGAGATCTCGGCGATGATCCTCCAGAAGCTCAAGTCCGACGCGGAGGCGTATCTGGGCGAGGCGGTGGACTCGGCGGTCATCACGGTCCCCGCGTACTTCAACGACGATCAGCGCCAGGCGACCAAGGACGCCGGCAAGATCGCCGGGCTGGACGT
>DAINPC010000158.1:0-5454 GCA_036743695.1 Solirubrobacteraceae bacterium
TGTGCTCGGTGCCGATGTAGTTGTGCTTGAGCGTTCGCGCCTCCTCCTGCGCGAGGACGACCACCTGACGGGCCCGTTCGGTGAATCGCTCGAACATTGTGTGATTCCTTCCTGCTAGGACGGTGCCTCAAGAAGCTTGGTGGTCCAGATGACGCCTCTTGGAGCAGTCTACCAATCGGTCACCCTGCTCCATCAGGGTCATCGGCAGCGTGTGGGTGCTGCTTGATCGCCGAGCCCGCGGCCCACGCCCCGAGCGGCTCGCGGCCGATTCCGCGGCGCTCGCGGGCGCCCCGCCGGAAGCTCAGTCGCGCATCGCCGGGAACAGCACGACCTCGCGGATCGAGTCGCGTCCCGTCAGCAGCATCACCAGGCGGTCGATGCCCAGCCCAACCCCTCCGGCGGGCGGCATCCCCTGCTCGAGCGCCTGCACGAACAGCTCGTCGTAGGGCTGGAACTCCTCCTCGCCGAGCGTCTCCAGTCGCCGCTGGGCCTCGAAGCGCTCGCGCTGCGCGTCCGGGTCGATCAGCTCGCTGAACGCGTTGGCTATCTCCATGCCCCCCGCGAACGCCTCCCAGCGCTCCACCAGCCCCCGTTGTGAGCGGTGCTCGCGCGCGAACGGTGAGAGCTCGACGGGGTAGTCGGTGACGAATGCGGGCTGCTGCAGGGACGGCTCGACGAGCTTGGAGAGCAGGTCGTCGGCCAGCTGGAACCACTCCTCCCCGTTGATCTGGACGTCGATGTCGAGCGTCGCGATCGCCGCCCGCAGCTCGCCGACGTCGCGGTGCGCGTACACATCGATCCCGGTCCTCTCCTCGATCGCCCGCTGGAACGTCACGCGCCGCCAGGGCGCGGCGAAGTCGAGCTCGCCCGCGTAGTCGACCGCGCGCGCCGCCCGACGCACGAGCTCTTCCAGTCGCGCCGCCGCGGCGTGGTAGTCGGCGTAGGCCTCGTAGAACTCGACCATCGTGAACTCCGGGTTGTGCTTGGTCGAGACGCCCTCGTTGCGGAAGTCCTTGCCCAGCTCGTAGACGCGCTCGAGCCCGCCGACGATCAGCCGCTTGAGGTAGAGCTCGGTGGCGATCCGCAGGTAGAGGTCCCGCTCGAGCTCGTTGTGGTGGGTCAGGAACGGGCGCGCGATCGCGCCGCCGTAGAGCGGCTGCAGCACGGGCGTCTCGACCTCGATGAAGCCCTGCTCGTCGAGGTAGGCGCGCACGGCCGCGATGATCCGGGCGCGGTCGACGAACAGCCTGCGGGTGTCCTCGTTGGCGATCAGGTCCAGCTCGCGCCGCCGGTGACGGGTCTCCACGTCGGTCAGCCCGTGGTGCTTGTCCGGCGGCGGTCGCAGCGCCTTGGCCAGCACCTGGAAGGAGTCGACGCGTAGCGTCAGCTCGCCGTGCCTGCTGCGCAGGACGGCTCCGTCGACGCCGATCAGGTCGCCGAGGTCGAGGGACAGCAGGCGGTCGAAGGCCTCCCGCTCGAGCACGTCCAGGCGCGCGTGCAGCTGGATCTTCCCGCTGCGGTCGACGAGGTCCAGGAAGGCCGCCCTGCCCGCGCCGCGCCGCGCGAGGATCCGGCCGGCGACCCGGTGATTGTCCTCGGTCTCCTCGCCGCTCTCCAGCTGCTCGTAGGCGGCAAGCACATCCGCGATCGGCTCGGTGTCCGGGAAGGCGTACGGGAACGCGCTCGCGTCGGACTCGCGCAGGCGCTCGGCCTTGGCGCGCCGCTCGGCGATCAGCTCCTTCAGCCCGTGCCGACCCGACTCGTGGGAGGGCGGGCGCTCCTCGCTTCCGCTCACGGCGGCGAGCCTACTGGAGGCCGACGTCGATCTTGGTGATCTTGAGCTTGCGCGCCGGTCCCCGGGGCACCTTCACGGCAACCGTCTCGTTGCGTTTGCGCCCGAGCAGAGCGCGCCCGACGGGCGACTCGTTGGAGAGCTTGTGCTCGTGCGGCTTGGCCTCGGCCGAGCCGACGATCGTGTAGCGCACGGACTTGCCCGTCTTCTCATCCTTGACGTGGACCACCGAGCCCACCTGCACGACGTCCGTGGACAGGTCCTTGGCCTGAATGACCGTCGCCATGCGGAGCTTCTCCTGCAGCTGCGCGATGCGGCTCTCGACCATCGCCTGCTCGTTCTTGGCGTCGTCGTACTCGGAGTTCTCGGCGATGTCGCCGAACTCCCTGGCCTCCTTGATGCGTTCGGCGACCTCGCGGCGCTTGGCGGTTGACAGAACCTCGAGCTCGGCTTTGAGCTTCTTCAGACCTTCGGGGGTGAGGATTACGTCCTTCGGCATGTGACCCTCGATCAGGGGTTGGTGTTCCGGTGGCCGCGACACACAAAACCCCGCTGTGAGCGGGGATGTCGCCTCCGGGGGGGTGCAGCGAGCGCAGCAGTATAGCGGGGCTCGTGGACCCCGTTGCACGGCTCAGGCCAGCTGGGCGGCGGTCGCGGAGGCGGGCGCCAGCAGGCGCCGCGCATCGGCGAGCGTCTCGGCGCTCTGCAGCGATTCCTGCAAGCGCTTCGCCACGCCCGAGTCGAGCTGCAGGCGCGCCACATACCAGGGGTAGAACTTGCGCAGGTAGCGCCCCGCGCGCTGCTCCCCGAGGTGCTCCACGGCGCGATCGATGGTCCAGTCCAGCTCGGTCGTCACCTCCTCCCGGGTCGGGCCCTGTGTGCGGCCGCGCACGAGCTGCGCGAACAGCCACGGGTTGCCCAGCGCGCCGCGGGCGAGCATCACCGCCGCGGCGCCCGTTCGGGCGAACACCTCGCGGACGTGCTCCGCGTCGTTCAGGCCCCCGGTGAGGATCACGGGCGCCGGCAGCGAGTCCACCAGGCGCGCCGCCAGCTCGTAGTCGGGCGCACCCTTGTGGTGAACAGCTGCGGAGCGGGGATGGAAGGCGATCGCCGCCACCCCCGCCTCGGCCACCAGGCGGTGCGCCAGCGCGAACCCGCTGGTGTCTCCCGCTCGCAGGCCGGAGCGCAGCTTGACGGTTACCGGTATCCCACCCGCGGCGGGGTCTCGAGCTGCCTCGTGCGCTCCCTCGACGGCCGCACGCGCGACTGCGACCGCGCGATCGGGGTCCGCCAGCAGCGCCGCGCCGGCGCCCGTCCTCTGCACCTTCGGCACGGGGCAGCCCATATTGATGTCGATCGCGTCCGCGCCCAGCTCGGCCACGTGGGCGACGGCCGAGCGCATCATCGCGGGGTCCTCGCCGAACAGCTGGATCGAGACCGGGCCGTGCTCGCGCTCGCGCGGGTCGATCCGCAGCATCTCCCTGCAGGTCTTCTCGTTGCCGTAGTGGATGGCGTGCGAGGAGACCATCTCCGAGACGGCCATGCCCGCGCCGTAGCGCTTGGCCTGCAGGCGCACGAACCAGTTGCCGATCCCCGCCAGCGGAGCCAGCATCACGCGATTGGGCACTCGCAGCGAGCCGAGCGTCCACGGGTCGGTCAGGGAATCGGCCTCGGGCATGCACGCCATTGTTGCGAGCTTCAGGCGTTGCGCTCGTACAGCAGGCGCAGCCCGGTGAGCGTGAGCAGGTCGTCAACCTCCTCGAGCTCCTCCGTGTAGGGCACCACCAGCCGTGCCAGGCCGCCGGTTGCGATCACGTCCGTGCGCTCTCCCAGCTCGTCGTAGAGGCGCCGCAGGATCGCGTCGATCGCGCCCGCGTAGCCGAACACCACGCCCGAGCGGATCGCGTCGATGGTGTTCTTGCCGATCACGCTGCGGGGCGGGGCGAGATCGACCTTGGGCAGCCGCGCGCCGCGTTCGGAGAGCGCTTCGAGGGAGATCTCGATGCCCGTCATCAGCGCGCCGCCCACGTACTCGCCCTCGTGTGAGACCACATCGAAGGTGGTCGCCGTGCCGAAGTCCACGCACACAGCCCCGCCGCCGAAGCGCTCGCGGATGGCGACCGCGTTGACCAGCCGGTCGGCGCCGATCTCGCGCGGGTTGTCGTAGCGGATGGCCATCCCCGTCTTGGTGCCGGGACCGACCGCCAACATCTCGTGGCCGAGGTAGCGGCTCGCCATGGCCGTCCACTCGGGCTCGAGCTGAGGCACGGTGGAGGAGACGATCGACGCCTTGACATCATCCAAGCCGTATCCGCGCAGCCCCAGCAGGTTTCGCAGCGCCGCGCCGAGCTCGTCGGCGGTGGACTGGCGCACTGTGGCGAAGCGCCAGTGCTCCAGCAGCTGATCGCCACGGTAGGCCCCGAAGTGGGTCTGGGTGTTACCGACGTCTACGGCGAGCAGCATCGGCGACCATTATGCTCGGCGCCACCATGACGGCGACCGCTCCCAAGCTCTACGTGCTCCCCGGCTCGCACCCGTGCGCGGCGGTGGAGGCGGCGCTGAGGCTGAAGTCGATCGCCTATGAGCGCGTGGATCTGCTGCCGATGACGCAGTTGCTGGTCGGCCCGCTGCGCTACGGCGGATCGACCGTTCCCGGCATGCGCATCGGCGACGAGCGCCTGGTTGGCTCGCGCACGATCATGCGCCGCCTCGACGCGCTGGTGCCCGAGCCGCCGCTCTTGCCGGCGCCCGGCGACCCCGCCTACGCGAGGGTGCTGGAGGCGGAGCGCTGGGGCGATGAGGTCCTGCAGAGCGTTCCCCGCCGGTTGATCGACGCGGCCTTCCTGCGCGCTCCAGCGACGATGGAGAGCTACGCGGGCGACGCCAAGCTGCCGCTTCCCCGCTCGCTGATGCGCCCCGCGCTGCCGCTCACGGCCAGGGTGATGGCGATCAAGAACAAGGCACGCGACGAGAGCGCCCGCGCGGACCTGGCAGGGCTGCCCCGTCAGCTCGAGCGGATCGACGGCTGGATCGCCGATGGCCTGCTGGGCGGCGAGCGGCCCAACGCCGCCGACCTTCAGATCGGAAGCACCATCCGCATCCTGATGAGCATCGGCGACATCCGTCCGCTGATCGAGGGACGGCCCGCGGCACGGCTCGCGCGTTACTTCCCGCCGATGGTCGGCGCGGTCCCGCGCGACACGCTCCCGGCGGAGTGGCTCTCGACGCCGACGATCGCCTAGAGACGCTCGCGACCGGCCCGCCGGCGCCTGAGGTCAGCGATGCAGGACCAGAGAGCGTCTGGTCCTGACGGCCGAGCCACGCACGGGCGTGAGCGTGACGGCGACGGTCAGCGCGAACCGTCGGTGGGAGCGCAGCGCACGCTTGGCCCTGGCGTTCAGGGCGACCGTGAAATGGACCACTCCGGCCGACAGCGAGGAGCGCACCAGGCGGCCGATTCGCGTCTGCGCCCTGGCGGCACTCGCCAGCGCCGCGCGTCTGGCGAGCAGGTCGACCTCCAGCCGTCCGCCGACACCGGCCCGGGACACGTCGACGGAGCCTTGCACCGAGGAGCCGTGGGGCCCAGCGGCCAGCTTGACCGCCGTGTTGACACTGCCGACGAGCGGCGAGAGGAGCTGGCCGCCTGGCGTCCCGAGGCCGGG
>DAINPC010000159.1:0-5445 GCA_036743695.1 Solirubrobacteraceae bacterium
CAGGGCGAGCGCGAGATGGCTCAGTACAACAAGTCGCTCGGCAAGTTCCAGCTCACCGGCATCCCGCCGGCTCCGCGCGGCATACCCCAGGTCGAGGTCGCCTTCGACATCGACGCCAACGGCATCCTCAACGTCTCGGCCAAGGACCTCGGCACGGGCAAGGAGCAGAAGATCGAGATCAAGTCCGGCTCGGGCCTGTCGGAGGAGGAGATCAAGAACATGGTCACCGACGCCGAGTCCCACGCGGAGGAGGACCGCCGCGCCCGGGAGCTGGCGGAGGCTCGCAACAACGCCGAGAACGCCGCCTACCAGGCCGAGCGCCAGCTGGCCGACCTCGGCGAGCAGGTGGACGCGGACTCCAAGGCGCGCATCGAGGAGGCGATCAAGGAGGTCCGCGAGGTGCTCGAGGCCGACGACCCGGCGGCGATCAACGCCAAGGCGGAGGCGCTGCAGACGGCGTTCCACGCGATCTCCGAGGCGATGTACCAGCGCGCCCAGGAGCAGGCGGCGGCGTCCGGCAACGGCGCCTCCTCGGAGGGCGGCGAGTCCGCCGGCGAGGAGGATGTCGTGGATGCAGAGGTCGTCGACGAGCCCAAGGTCTAGCGTCCGATGAGCGAGCCCAACCCGACGGTGGAGGAGCGCGAGCAGCCCTCCGAGGAGCAGCGCTCCCCCGGCGCTCAGGCGCCGGGGGGCGAGGCTCCCGCCGACCGGCGCGCGGCCGAGGAGCAGTCCGCCGAGAGCGCCGCGCCAACCGAGCGCTCCGCGCAAGCTGAGGACTCCGAGGACGCCGCCGAGATCGAGAGCGACCTGGACGAGCTCATCAGCACGGTGGCGCAGCGAGACGAGTACCTCGCGTTGGCGCAGCGCACGCAGGCGGACTTCGAGAACTACCGCAAGCGGGTCGCCCGCGAGGCGGCGGCGGCGCTGGCGCGGGGAGCGAGCGCGCTGGCCAAGGATCTGCTTCCGGCGCTGGACAACCTCGACCGCGCACTAGAGAAGGCGGGCACCGCCGCCGGCGGCGCTGCTCAGGACGATCCCCTGCTGGAAGGCGTGCGGCTGGTGCGCTCGGAGCTGGCCGCGGCGCTGGCGCGGGCGGGCATCGAGTCGTTCTCGCCGCTGGGGGAGGTCTTCGACCCGGCGCTGCATGAGGCCGTGGCAACCGCCGAGCAGCCCGCGGACGGCCTGCCGAGTGGCGCGGTGGTCGAGGTCTACCAGCCCGGCTACCGCCTCGGGGCGAGCATCATCCGTCCCGCTCGCGTGGTCGTGGCGGCTTAGCCCCGGGGCATCCGATGGCAACGCGTCCTGACTACTACAAGACGCTCGGGGTCGAGAAGAAGGCGACCGCCGAGGAGATCAAGAAGGCGTATCGCAAGCTCGCGCGCCAGTACCACCCCGACCGCAATCCCGACGACAAGAAGGCGGAGGCGCGCTTCAAGGAGATCTCCCAGGCGCATGACGTGCTGGGCGACCCGGAGAAGCGCAAGCAGTACGACAGCGGCACCGGCCCGTTCACGACGGGAGCCGGCCCCGCGGGCGGCTTCGGCGGCTTCGGCAACTTCGACTTCGACGCCTCCTCGATGGGCGACATCCTCTCCAACCTGTTCGGGGGCTCGGCCGGCGGCCGTCGCGTTCGCACGAAGCCCCGCTCGGAAAAGGGCGTCGACCTGGAGGCCCAGGTCTCGATCTCCTTCGACCAGGCGGTCGCGGGCGCGCAGATCCCGTTGCAGGTGCCGATGCACGCCGCCTGTGCCACCTGTCGCGGCACGGGCGCCAAGCCCGGCACCACGCCCTCGGTGTGCCCTCGCTGCGAGGGGCGGGGCATCGAGAGCCAGGGCCAGGGGATGTTCTCCATCTCCCAGCCGTGCTCGCGCTGCGGCGGGGCGGGCACGGTGATCGAGGATCCCTGCCCCACCTGCCAGGGCAGCGGCGCGGTGCGCACGCTCAAGCGCCTGCGCGTGAACATCCCCGCGGGCGTGCGCGACGGCAGCCGCATCCGCCTGGCCGGCAAGGGCGAGCCCGGGCCGGGCGGCGGGCCCGCGGGCGACCTCTATCTGATCACCCACGTCACGCCCTCGCCGCTGTTCACGCGCAAGGGCGAGAACCTCGAGGTCGAGGTCCCGCTGAGCATCCCCGAGGCGCTGCGCGGCGCCGAGGTGCAGGTGCCGACCCTGAACGGGACCAAGACCCTGCGCGTGCGTCCGGGCACGGCGCATGGGACGGTGCAGCGCCTGCGCGGCGAGGGACCACCCAAGCTCGGCAGCGGCGGGCGGGCGGGAGTCGAAAAAGAGGACATCCACTACCGCTTCGTGATCGACGTCCCGCAGAAGCTGAGCAAGGAGCAGGAGAAGGCCGTGGAGGAGCTGTCCAAGACCCTCGACGGCGACCCCCGCGCGGGCCTGTTCGAGAAGCAGGAGGCCGGCGATGCCTCCTAAGTTCACGCGCGTCGAGGTGGAGACCGACCGCGGCGTGTTCATGATCTCGGTGGCCGCGGAGCTGGCCAACCTGCATCCCCAGACGCTGCGCGTGTATGAGGCGCGCGGGCTGATCGCGCCGAAGCGCTCGTCCAAGGGCACGCGCCTCTACTCCCAGGAGGACGTGGAGAAGCTCAGGCGCATCCAGGAGATGACGGCGGAGCTGGGGCTCAACCTGGCGGGCGTCGAGCGGGTGCTCCGCCTGGAGCAGGAGATAGAGAAGATGCACGCGCGCATCGAGGAGATCGAGCTGGAGGCCCTGCAGGCGCAGGTACGCCTGGCCGAGGAGCTCGAGCAGGTGCGCCGCTCCTTCCGCGCGGAGCTGACGGTGCCCTACCGCGGCGGGCGCGAGCTCGTGCGCGCGGCCGATGTGCGCTCGCTGTTTCGCAATCCATCGAAGAGGTCCTAGACGATGCAAGCCGACCGTTTCACCATCAAGTCACAGGAGGCGCTGGCCGCCGCGGGCCGGCTGGCCGAAGGGCGCCGCAACCCGCAGGTGGTGCCGCTGCATCTGCTCGCGGCGCTGCTCGCCGAGGGCTCCGACGCGGCGGCGGCCGGGCGAGCGGACACGCCAGGCGGCGTGGTGCTTCCGGTCCTCACCAAGCTCGGCGTACAGTCGGCCGCCATCCGCGCGCAGGTCGAGGATGGGCTGGCGCAGCTCCCGGTCCTGGGGGAGGGATCGGCGCAGGCGGCGGTTCCCGACCCCGAGCTGCTCTCCGTCCTGCGCGCCGCCGAGGGCGAGGCGGGGAAGCTGGGCGATCAATACGTCTCCACCGAGCACCTGCTGCTGGCGCTCGCCGCGGAGAAGGCCTCGGCCGGCCGTGCGCTGAGCAGCACGGGTGCGACGCGAGAGCGGCTGCTGCAGGCCCTGGCCGAGGTCCGCGGCTCCCATCGCGTCACCGATCAGTCGCCCGAGGAGAAGTACGAAGCGCTCGAGCGCTTCGGCACGGATCTCACGCAGGCGGCCGAGCAGGGCAAGCTCGATCCGGTGATCGGCCGCGACGAGGAGATCCGCCGCGTGATCCAGGTGCTCTCGCGACGGACCAAGAACAACCCCGTCCTGATCGGAGAGCCGGGCGTCGGCAAGACCGCGATCGTGGAGGGGCTCGCCCAGCGGATCGTCTCCGGCGACATACCCGACTCGCTGCGCGAACGGCGCGTGATCGCCCTGGACATCGGCTCGCTGATCGCCGGCGCCAAGTATCGGGGCGAGTTCGAGGATCGCCTCAAGTCGGTGCTGGCGGAGGTGTCCGAGGCGCAGGGCAACGTGATCCTGTTCCTGGACGAGCTGCACACGATCGTCGGGGCGGGCGCGGCGGAAGGCGCGGTCGACGCGGCCAACCTGCTCAAGCCGATGCTCGCGCGCGGCGAACTGCGCTGCGTGGGGGCGACGACGCTGGACGAGTACCGCAAGCACATCGAGAAGGACGCGGCGCTGGAGCGCCGCTTCCAGCCGGTGATGGTCGGCGAGCCCTCCGTCGCGGACGCGATCGCGATCCTGCGCGGGCTCAAGGAGCGCTACGAGGTACACCACGGCGTGCGCATCCAGGACAGCGCGCTGATCGCAGCGGCCACGCTCTCACACCGCTACATCGCCGACCGCTTCCTCCCGGACAAGGCGATCGACCTGGTCGACGAGGCCGCCTCCGGGCTGCGCATCGAGATCGACTCGCTGCCCACGGAGATCGACGAGGTTGACAGACGCGTGATGCAGCTGGAGATCGAGCTGACGTCCCTGCGCAAGGAGACCGACGCCGCGTCGGCGGAGCGGCGCGAGGCGATCGAGCGCGAGCTGGCCGAGCTGCAGGAGCGCTCGGCGGCGATGAAGGCCCAGTGGCAGAGCGAGAAGCAGGCGATCAAGGGCATAAGCGACGTGAAGGAGCGCCTCGAGGAGGCCCGCACGGAGGCCGAGCGCGCCGAGCGCGAAGCGAACCTCCAGCGGGCGGCCGAGCTGCGCTACGGGGAGATCCCGGCGCTGGAGAAGAAGATCGCCGAGCACGAGACGGCCGAGAGCGAGGGTGGCGGCCCAGACCACGCTGCCCCGGTGTTCCTCAAGGAGGAGGTGGACGCGGACGACGTGGCCGGGGTCGTGGCCCGCTGGACCGGCATCCCGGTCAGCCGGCTGCTCGAGGGCGAAACGGAGAAGCTCGTCCACATGGAGGATCGCCTGCACGAGCGCGTGGTCGGCCAGGACGAGGCGATCGAGGCGGTCGCAACGGCGCTGCGCCGCTCGCGCGCGGGGCTTCAGGATCCGGACCGCCCGATCGGCTCGTTCCTGTTCCTGGGTCCCACCGGCGTCGGCAAGACCGAGCTGGCGCGCGCGCTGGCGGAGTTCATGTTCGACTCCCAGGACGCCATGATCCGGATCGACATGTCGGAGTACATGGAGAAACACTCCGTCTCGCGCCTGGTGGGTGCGCCTCCCGGATATGTCGGCTACGAAGAGGGCGGGCAGCTGACCGAGGCCGTCCGGCGCCGCCCCTACTCAGTGGTGCTGCTGGACGAGATCGAGAAGGCCCACCCCGACGTCTTCAACACCCTCTTGCAGGTGATGGACGACGGGCGCCTCACCGACGGGCAGGGTCGCACGGTGGACTTCAAGAACACCGTGCTGATCATGACCTCGAACATCCCAGTTGCCGCGGGCGCTTCGGACACGGCGATTCGCAGCGCCCTGCTCGAACACTTCAAGCCCGAGTTCATCAACCGTCTCGATGACATCGTGCGCTTCGACTCGCTCAGCCGTGAGCAGCTGACGGAGATCGTCGATCTCCAGGTCGCGCGCGTGATCGAGCGCGTGGCAGAGCGCGGCGTGCAGATCGCGCTCTCCGACGGGGCGCGGGAGCTGCTCGGAGACCTGGGCTATGACCCCGCCTACGGCGCGCGCCCGCTGCGGCGGGTGATCCAGAAGCAGCTCGTCGACCGCCTCGCGCTGGCGCTGCTGCAGGGTGACATTCGCACGGGCGACTCGGTG
>DAINPC010000160.1:0-583 GCA_036743695.1 Solirubrobacteraceae bacterium
AGCGCACGCGGGAGCGGGCTCGATGCACGCCCTGACCCTCGCTGTACGCCCGGGGCCCTGAATCCCGCGGTCACGCAGGCGAGCATCGGCTCGACGATCTGTCACAGCGGGTGGACCGCGACGGTGCGACCGCCCGCTTCGATCACCGCGCGCGAGAAGGTCGCGAGCATGGCGGCCTACAGCGACCGCGCCCGCCTGTCGGCCTTCGAGTACGACCACCTGGTGGCGCTCGAGCTCGGCGGCGCCGTCAACGACTCGCGCAACCTGTGGCCCGAGCCCGACTACCCGTCACGCTCAGGCTTCTACCTCAACCCCAAGGATCACCTCGAGCGGGCGCTGAACAGGCTCGTCTGCGCCGGGCGCATGGCTCTGGCTGAGGCGCAGCGCCTGATCGCCGGGAACTGGGTTTCGGCCTATGCCCGTTACGGCTAGCGCGGTCGGGCCCTCGCGCTCGCGCCCCACGTCCGTCAGCGCGAGCGCAAGGAATGACGGACCGCGGTCCGTCGACTCCGGCGACTCCGGCGACTACGGCGACTACGGCGACTACGGCGACTACGGCGACTACGGCGACTACGGCGACTAC
>DAINPC010000160.1:683-5360 GCA_036743695.1 Solirubrobacteraceae bacterium
GCCAGTGCGCCCGGAACCTCCTCTTTCAGCGCCTGCTTGATCTGCTCGCGCAGCTCCGGCGTGTCCTCGTGGCCGTGGGCGGTCACAGCGTGCGTCACGGCGGCGTCGACGACGTGCTCCTCGCTGCCGGCCATCGCCAGGTCGCAGTTGTTCTCGCTCGGCATCTCCCTGCAGTCCATGTATTTGCGCGGCATTGCCCCACCCCCTGTGGTCGATCGCTGACGTTGCTGATCCTACGCCCCATGCCAGCCGGTCCCCGGGGCGACCGCGCCCGCGCCGGTCCGGGCGCGCAATCGCCGCTAGGCGCCGACCCGCTGGGCCTCCTCGGCGGGCATCCCCAGCCCCTGCGCGATCGTCTCCGCGGCGATCTTGTGGGCGTCGCAGATCCGGCCCAGGTGCAGCAGCGAATCAGTCTCCGCGGCCACCTCGCCGTCGCCCAGCCGCAGCACCAGCGGGGTGCCCGGGGCGAGATCGCTCGCGGCCAGGCCGACGGCGACGTTGACCAGGTCCGTGGAGGTCACCGCGGCGACCGCCGCGCAACGCCGGATGCCCAGCCGCTCCAGCATCTCACGGTCATCCCCGCGCCCGATCGCCACGGGGATCCCCGCTGCGCGCGCCAGGCGCACGCACGGCGCGTCCGGATCCTGCTCCACCCCCAGGACGGCAATGCCGCGTCTGCCCAGCTCCTGTGCCAGACGGAAGCCCACCTGCCCGAAGCCGACCAGCAGCACGTGACCTCGCGCCGGGGCCGCGCGTGCCCCGAGCAGGCTCGTCAGACGCGGACGGCTGAGGCGGCGCACGAGCGCCGCCGTGAACACCGCCACGAGCAGCAGCGCCGCGAGCGTGTCCAGCGCTGACAGCGCCTTGAACCATGCCGCCCCCGACGCCGCGCCGGGCGTGCCCGCCACGGTTGCCACGGAGCGGGTGCTGAAATACAGCGCGTCCACGACGCCGTCGTGCAGGGCGATCATCGAGATCACGCCCTCGAACAGCAGCAACAGGATCAGTCCGACACCCGCGCGCACGAGCAGCCGCAGCGCGTCGTCCACCAGTCTCACGCCGCTGCTCCTCCGAGATGCCGTCCTGCCGGCCGCCGCCGCGACGCAGTGCTCGGCCAGGTCCGCCGCGACCAGTTTCGAGGGTGAGATCACGTGCACCGCTGGAGCCACGTGTTGCAGCTCCCGCGTGATCGTGCGGTCGAATATGGTCACCCACAGCGGCAGGTCGGGCCTGAGGTGCGCGCTCAGCAGCGTCAGGCGCAGCGCGAGCACGTCATCGCGCGTCACCACCGCCACGGCGCTCCAGCGCCGCTGCACGAGCTTCGCCGCGGTCTCGCTGTCGCTGATCGACGTCGCCGGCTCGGCTGCGATCCCGCTCTGCGTCAGCTTCAGCATCAGCGCCGCACCGAGCCCGCCCGATTCACCGATGACCAGCACCGCTTGAGCGTCAGAAGGCATGCGCCACTATCGCACGACACGCCCAGCTGTGGCCCGATGCGAGGTGCCGAAGGCCGCAGCGCTCTGCTTGAATCCGCCGGACGGCAATGGGGCCGGGCTGTGCGCCGCGAAGTACCGCGCATCGCGGGCGCACAGGAGGGAGAGCCGATGAGCGCCAGGTGGACCGCAGAGCAGATGCCCGACCAGCACGGACGCACGGCCGTGGTCACCGGCTCCAACAGCGGGCTCGGCCTGGTGAGCGCACGCGAGCTGGCGCGCCACGGGGCGAGCGTTGTGCTCGCCTGCCGCAACATCGAGAAGGGCCGCGCAGCACAGAGCTCCATCCAAGCCGCCGCGCCCGACGCCTCCGTCGAGCTGGCCGAGCTCGACCTCGCCAGCCTCGCGTCCGTCCGGTCCTTCGCAAAAGGCTTCCTCGCCGGCCACGAGGGCCTGGACCTGCTGATCAACAACGCCGGCGTGATGGCCCCGCCGCGGCGGGAGACCGCCGACGGATTCGAGCTGCAGCTGGGCACCAACCTGCTCGGCCACTTCGCGCTCACCGCGCACCTGATCGGGGCACTGGAGGGCCGAGGAGACGCACGCGTGGTCACCCTGAGCAGCAACGCCCACAAGATGGGGCGCATCGACTTCGACGACCTGCAGTCCGAGCGACGCTACCGGCGCTGGGGCGCCTACGGCCAGTCCAAGCTCGCCGACCTGATGTTCGCCCTCGAGCTCGACCGCCGCCTGCGCAGAGCCGGCTCGACCGTCAAGAGCCTCGCCGCCCACCCTGGCTACGCGGCCACCAACCTGCAGACGGCCGCCGCGCCGATCGCCGACCGCCTGGTCATGCAGCTGACCAACCTCCTCGTGGCCCAGAGCGCCGACATGGGCGCCCTGCCGTCCCTGTATGCCGCCACGCACCCCGGGCTGGAGGGCGGAAGCTACATCGGCCCGGACGGGATCGGCGAGCTCAGGGGCCACCCCCACCTCGTCTCGCCCAGCCGCGCCGCCCGCGACGGGCAGGTGGCCGCACGGCTGTGGGAGGTCTCCGAGGATCTCACCGGGGTGCGCTTCGATCTCGCCGGCGCGCCCAGCGCCTCCGCGAGCTAGCGAGCCCCGCCGCGCACGCTGCTCACGGGCGCGAAACCGGGTGCCCGAGCCAAATGTTCGCCTTTTCTTCATCTTCGGCCAGCCTCCTCGGTTAAAGTCCACCGCTTCAGCGCCTGCAAGCGCTGCACGGGAGCGCGATCTCATAGGCGCCACGGTGAGGGGACCGTGTCGAGAACGACAGCGAGCAGCGCGAGGAGAAGCGATGAAGCTCATTGGTGCGGGTATGCCGCGTACGGGAACGTTGACGCAGAAGATGTCCCTGGAGATGCTCGGGCTGGGCCCGTGCTACCACATGGTCGACGTGCTGGCCGACCTCGATCAGGCCGGGCTCTGGGAGCAGGCGCTGAACGGGGAGCCACGCTGGCCGGAGATCTTCGACGGCTACCAATCGACCGTTGACTGGCCCGGCGGCTACTTCTACCGCGAGCTCGCCGACTTCTATCCCGAGGCCAAGGTGCTGCTGAGCTTGCGCGACCCCGACGCGTGGGAGCTCAGCATGCGCCAGACGGTTTGGGCGGTGCGCAACGGCGAGTCGCTGATCCGGCTGCTGTCAAGCGCCCAGGCCGTTGTCAACCCGCGGTGGCGCGGCTTCCTGAAGATGATCGACGGCCTGCTCTGGCAGGGCCGGGGGACCTTCGCCGCCGGGCATGCCGAGCCGCAGCAGCTGATCGACGCCATGAACCGCCACAACGAGGAAGTGAAGGCCAGCATCCCGCCCGAGCGCCTGCTCGTGTGGAGCGTCACCGACGGCTGGGAGCCGCTGTGCGAGTTCCTCGAAGTCCCCGTTCCCGGTGTGCCCGTGCCGCACATCAACGACCGCACGGAGTTCCTGAACCGCATCATCGACGGGTCGCTGCAGACGTTGAGCGATTGGCGCGCGCAGGAGAGCTCCGTCGAGCCGGCGTTCGCCCTCGAGGGTTGAGCGGAGCCTGGGGTAGGGCTCGCGGGCGGCGAGCCCTACCGCGCGAGCAGCGGCGCTAGAGCTCCAGGTAGCGCAGCATGATGCGCCCGAGCAGGATCACGTCGCCGTCTCGCAGGTCGGCCTGCTGGACGCGCCGGCCGTTGACGAACGTTCCGTTGGAGCTACGGTCGTCCAGGATCCGCGCGCCGGCGGGCCGTGGGACGAGGATCGCGTGGCGCCGCGAGACCGAGCTCTCGTCGATGTGAAGGTCCGCGGCGAGGCCGCGGCCGATGTGGATCGCCTCGCTGCCGAGTGGGATCAGCAGCGTGCGCTCGGGCCCGTCGAGCTTCAGGTAGCGGCCCGGTTGCGCCGGATCGGCCAGGGCCGCCCGGTGGCGGACGCGCTCGTCCAGGCAGGCGGTCGGGTCGAACCTCTCGGTCAGCCCGTCGGCGACGGCGTGGATGGGTGTCTTTGACGTCATGCAGGTAGCAAACCCCATGCTACTCAGGCTGAGTTCAAGCATCGTGAAGAAATCATGAAATGCCGAAAAGGTCGGCCTACCTAACCTTTGCGCAAGGCGCAGTCGATGGAGCCGCGTGGCGGGCCGGCGCCGGATAGGGGCACCCTCGCGTAACCTGATGGCGAATGTCGATCGCGCCGCTCGCCGTCTCCGAGAACGTCGCCACCGCCATCGAGCTGGGGCCGCTCGCCCTCCTCGGGCTGCTCTATGCCCGCCGCGCGCATACGCTGGCGGGCGGGCGTCACCCCGTGCCCGGCTGGCGCCAGACGTGCTTCTATGGCGGCCTCGCCGTGATCGCCGCCGCGCTCACGGCGCTCGGCTCCGCCAGCGACGAACTGCTCTACGCCCACATGATCGAGCACCTGCTGCTTGGCGACATCGGCGCTCTGCTGATCGTGCTGGGGCTGACCGGGCCGCTGATCGCGCCGATCCTGCTGGCTGAACTGCATTCGGTCCGCTTCTTCGACCGCCTGCGCGCGCTCTCACACCCGGCGGTCGCCTTCCCGCTGTGGGCCGTCGATCTGTACGTCTGGCACGTGCCCGTCTGCTACCAGGCGGCGCTGCACCATGCGAGCGTCCACGCGATCGAGCACGCCATGTTCGTCGGCCTCGGGATCAACATGTGGATGTGCCTGTTCGGCCCACTGCCCATGCCCAGCTGGTTCGGCAACCTCGGCAGGCTGCTCTACATCGTCGCCGTGCGCCTC
>DAINPC010000161.1:0-5352 GCA_036743695.1 Solirubrobacteraceae bacterium
GGTACGACGACTTCCTTGACGATCTCCCGGCCGTCAACGTGGGCCCGGACGTTGGGGGCGGCCCGGCACAGCTCCTTCAGCGCATCGGTGTCGGCGTCGGCGCTGGCCTGCACGCGGTCGCGGACCTTGCCGTTGACCTGGCAGACCAGCTCGTAGACGTCGCTCTCCAGCAGCGTCTCGTCGGCCTGCGGCCAGGGCTGTTCCCACACCCGCTCCCCCGTGAGCAGGTCGTAGATGTCGGCGCAGACGTGCGGGGCGAACGGGAACAGCAGCGAGGCGGCGGTGCCGAGGGCGAAGCGCAGCGTGTCCAGCTCGACTGACTCGCGCAGCCGCGAGCAGTCGTTGAGCAGCTCCATGACGGCGGCGATGGCTGTGTTGAAGGCGAAGCGCCGCAGATCGCCGCTGACCTTGTCGATCGCCCAGTGGGTCTTGCGCAGCAGCGCCAGGTCTGCGCCGGCGGCGGCGGCGGGCCCGGCCAGCTCGGGCACCGGCGAGCCGGCGCGCTCGGCGGTCTCTGCGGCCAGGCGCCACAGCCTTCCCAGGAAGCGGTGGACCCCGTCGACGCCCTCATCGGACCAGTCGGCGTCCTGGTCGGGCGGGCCGACGAACAGGATGTAGGAGCGGGCGGTGTCGGCGCCCACGCGCTCGACGATGGCGGCGGGCGAGACGACGTTGCCCTTGGACTTGCTCATCTTGGAGCCATCCTTGGTGACCATGCCCTGCGTGAACAGCGCCTGAAACGGCTCCTGGAAGTCGAGGTGCCCGAGGTCGGCGAGCGCCTTGGTGAAGAAGCGCGCGTACATCAGGTGCAGGATCGCGTGCTCGACCCCGCCGATGTACTGGTTGACGGGCATCCATTCGCGCAGCGCGGCGGGATCCCAGGCGGCCTGCTGGTTGGCGGCATCGCAGTAGCGCAGGAAGTACCAGGAGGAGTCCACGAACGTGTCCATGGTGTCGGTCTCCCGCTTGGCGGCGCCCCGGCAGACGGGACACTCGGTGTTGACCCAGTCCTCCGCGGCCGCCAGCGGCGAGCGGCCCTTGGGCGTGTAGTCGTCGACATCGGGCAGCTCCACGGGCAGCTGCTCGTCGGGGACTGGCACCATCCCGCAGCGCTGGCAGTAGACGATCGGGATGGGACAGCCCCAGTAGCGCTGCCTGGAGACCAGCCAGTCGCGCAGGCGGTAGTTGATGGACGCGTGGCCCTTGCCCTCGCGGTCGAGCCAGTCGACGATCGCCGCCAGCGCCTCGCGGTTGTCCAGGCGGTCGAAGTCCGGGTGGGAGCTCACCAGCACACCGTCGCCGGTGTACGGCAAGCCCTCGTCGCCGTCCCTCCAACGGGGAGGCGCGTTGATGTTCAGCAGGTCCTCGGGCGCGGTCGGCATACGCTGTGCGATCACGCGCCTGATCGGCAGCCCGAACGCAAGCGCGAAGGCGTGGTCGCGTCCGTCATGTCCCGGTACCGCCATGATGGCGCCGGTGCCGTACTCCATCAGCACGTAGTCGGCGACGTACATGGGGATCTGCTCGCCGTTGACGGGGTTGGTGACGGTCCGCCCGAGCGGCGCGCCGGTCTTGGGCCGCTCCGCGTTGCCGCGCTCCTCGTTGGTCTCGTTGAGCGCGTGGTTGACGTAGTCGCGCACCTCGCCCTCGTGCGCGGTCCCCTTCGTGAGACGCATCACGTCGGGGTGCTCGGGGGCCATGACGAAGAAGGTGGCGCCGAACAGCGTGTCGGGGCGCGTGGTGAACACGGGATAGTCCACCGCGAGCTCCTCGCAGCGGAAGGTCACCTCGGCGCCCTCGCTGCGCCCGATCCAGTTGCGCTGCATGGTCTTGACGTGCTCGGGCCACTCGATGGCGTCGAGGTCGTTCAGCAGCCGCTCGGCGTAGTCAGTGATGCGCAGGAACCACTGCTCGAGCTGCCTGACCTCGACCAGCGCGCCGCAGCGCTCGCAGTGCCCGTCGGCGTCAACCTGCTCGTTGGCCAGCACGGTCTGGTCTTTGGGGCACCACTTGACGGCGGCCTCCTTGCGATAGGCCAGGCCCGCGCGGAACAGCTCCAGGAAGATCCACTGCGTCCAGCGGTAGTAGGAGGGTTCGTGCGTGGCCAGCTCACGCGACCAGTCGATGGAGATCCCCCAGGAGCGGAACTGGCGCTGGAAGGAGGCGATGGACTCGGCGGTGGACACCCGTGGATGGACGCCGGCCTTGATGGCGTGGTTCTCGGCTGGCAGCCCGAAGGCGTCGTAGCCCATGGGGTGCAGCACGCGACTGCCGAGACGGCGGTGGAAGTGGGCGATGGCATCGCCCACGGCGTAGCACTTCAGGTGCCCGATGTGGGGCTCTCCGCTGGGGTAGGGCAGCATCTCCAGCACGTATGAGCTGGACGGCTGGGAGCCGGCCCGCGCGGAGCCGGCGCGGGCGTCGGCCCCGGCCTCATTGGAGACCTCCCATGTGCGCTCCCGCGCCCACACGCCCTGCCAGCGCGGCTCGATCTCGCTCGGGTCGTATCGGTGCTCGGCCATCGGGAATCGGAGGTTAGCGGTCGGCTGCGCGATAACCGTCGCGCGCGGCGTGCCCGCGCGACTGCGTCAGGTGAAGCGCGAGCGCGAGCGCAGAGCCTGGACGATCTGCTGGGGGGCCTTGACCGGGGACCCCGCGTCGAAGGGCGGCTGTGGGTCGTACTCGATCCCCAGCTGGATCGCCTGGGCGACCTCCGGGCCGGCGACGCTCGCGGCGAGTGCCAGCGCCATGTCGATCCCGGCGGAGACACCGGCGGCGGTGACTATCTTGCCGTCGAAGACAACCCGCTCGGAGACGGGCGTGGCGCCGAGCCGGCCCAGTTCCTCGAGCGCCAGCCAGTGGGTGGTGGCGCGCCGGCCGTCGAGCAGTCCTGCGGCGCCGAGGATGAGCGAGCCGGTGCACACGGATGTGGTCCAGGTGCTCGTCTGATGGACCTTGCGCAGCCATTCCAGCACTCCTCCGCCCGCTCGCGCGGCGACCTCGCCCGGGCCGCCGGGCACGAGCACGATGTCGGGGCTGCCCAGCTCGGCGAGCGCGTGCTGGGCGAGCAGCGTGAGCATGCCGTTGTCGGTGAGCACCGGCCCGGGCTCGGCGGCGGCGAAGCTGAGACTGGCGCCGGGCAGGCGGCTCAGCACCTCGTACGGGCCGATGGCGTCCAGCGCTGTGAGCCTGGGGTAGAGCACGATCGCGATGTTCATGCCGCAGCTCTCCCCTGGAAGCGGCGGCGGTACTCGGCGGGTCCCACCTCGAGCGCGCGCAGGAAAGCGCGGCGCATGGTCTCGGCCGTCCCGAAGCCACAGGCCCCGGCCACGGCGGCGATCGGCTCGGAGCTTTCCTCCAGGCGCCGGCGTGCGGCCTCCAGTCGCACGCGCTCGACAAAGCGTGCGGGCGTGAGCCCGGTCTCGGCGCGGAAGGCACGGGCGAAGTGGCGCGGGCTCATGTGGGCGCGGGCTGCCATGGCCTCGACGGTGTGCACGGCGGCGGCGTTCTCCAGCACGGCGCGCTGCGCCTCGCGCAGCGGCTCGCGCCGGGGCTCCTGCGAGTCGAGCGTGGCACTGAACTGCGACTGGTTGCCGGGGCGGCGCAGGAACAGCACGAGGTGGCGCGCGATCGTGAGCGCTGCCCGGCTGTCGAGATCCTCCTCCACGAGCGCCAGCGCGAGGTCCATGCCGGCGGTGATCCCGGCGGAGGTCCAGATGGATCCGTCGCGCACGAAGATCGGCTCGGGGTCCACGAGGACGTCGGGGTGCTCGAGCTGGAGCTGCTGCGCGGAGGCCCAGTGGGTGGTGGCGCGGCGGCCCTGGAGCAGGCCGGCGCGGGCGAGCAGGAAGGCGCCGGTGCAGACCGACGCGGTGCGCCTGGCGCGCGCGGACGTCCGGCGGATCCAGTCGATCAGATGCTCATCCTGGGCGGCGTCGGCGTGGCCGGCTCCCCCGGCGACGAGCAGCGTGTCGATCCGGGCCGGGGCGTCCTGGATTGAGGAGTGGGGCGTGATGGCGAGGCCGCTGGAGGTGAGCAGCGGTGCTCGGCGGCGGGCGACGATCCGCACCTCGTATGGGCGCTCGCCGCGGGCGCGGCCTTCGATCAGCTGCTGCGCGCCGGCGAACACCTCCAGCGGCCCGGTGACGTCCAGGCTCTGCACCCCGGGGTAGGCGAGGATGGCGATCTGACGGGGTGTGCGCGTGTTGCCCATGCCACGATCATCCCCCAAGAAAGCCCTGTCCGCAAGGACAGATTTCCCACTGTTTCGGCCATCGCGCGCAGGCCGGCCGGGGCTGCCACGGGGCACCGGGAGGCGCTGTGAGACGGGCATCGGGCGCTGAAAAGGCACCGCGGTCTACGATGGCGCGCGTGGAGGAGCCCGAGTTCCCGGAGCTGCACGATTCCCACGACGCGGGTGCGGACGCCCTGAGCGCGGCGCCGGGCCGCGTGGCGAGCATCGTCGAGGCGGCGGAACACGCGGCGGCGGACCTGCGCGATCAGGCTGAGACGCGTGCGCGGGAGCGGATCGCGGAAGCGGATCGTGCGGCTGAGAACCGCGTGCAGGCGGCGGACGAGGAGGCGGAGGAGATCCTCGGCGCGGCCCGCTCGCAGGCGCAGGACACGCGCAGCGAGGCGATGGAGGCGGCCACCAGGCTGCACGCGGAGGCGGAGCGCGCGCGCGAGGAGGCAGCGCAGACGCTGACCCAGGCGCGCCAGGAGGCGGATCGGCTGCTGACGGACGCGCGCGAGGAGGCAGCGCAGTGGCGCGCGGTGGCGCAGGAGGAGTCCGAGGCGCTGCGCGCGGCGACCGCCGGGGAGTCCGAGCAGCTGCGCGCGGCGACGCAGAGCGAGGCGGAGGCGAGGCGCACGGCGGCGGAGCAGGAGTCCCAGGGGCTTCTGGAGAGCGCGCGCGAGGACGCTGAGCGGATCGCGCAGGAGACCCGCGAGCAGACTGAGCGACTGCTGCTGGCGCGCAGCGAGGAGCTGGCGCGGCAGCACAAGCAGGCGGAGGCGCAGGCGAAGGAGATCAAGGGCCAGGCGCGGGTGGAAGCCCGCGAGATCACCAGCGAGGCGCACGTGGTGGCGCACGACATCCTGCGCGAGGGCACGGAGGTCTCGCGCAACCTCCGCGAGCTGTCGGTGTCGCTTCGCAACAACGCCGAGCGCCTGCTCCGCGACGTGCGCCTGGCCCACGGCGGAATGACCGCGCGGCTGGATCAGGTGGCGCCGGGCGCGGAGCGCCAGCGCGCGGGCACCCCGGCCAGGCAGCGCAGAGAGCCCCGCGAGGACGACCCGGGCGACGAGCTGGACGTGCCGGAGTTCATTCCGCGGGCATGAGCCACGCGGCGA
>DAINPC010000162.1:0-5293 GCA_036743695.1 Solirubrobacteraceae bacterium
ACCTCAAGCGCGAGGGCGAACACCAGGAGCGCAAGGGCGAGGTCAAGGGCCATATAGCTGATGGCGCAGCGCGACGATCTCAAGCTCCTTGAACTCCGGCGAGCGCCGGCGCAGTGAGCAGAGCTCGAGCAGGCGACAGAGCGCCAGGTAGATAAGCGACGCAAGCAACATAGACCTCCTTGCAGGCGGGAGCGGGAACGCGCGAGCCTACGAGCTGCCAGCCCACACGATCCCGCGGTCACGCGTTGCCGAGCAACGACGTTCACGCCCCCGATCGCATTTCTGCACCCCACACCACCTCGTCCGCGTTGAGGAACTGCCCTCACGCGTCGCCGCGTTGCAAATGGAGCTTCGCCGCCGCGGACTCGACCTCCAGATCTCACCCGGAGCGGAGATCGCACAAGCGACAGCTGCAGGACTCGGTGACACCGAGCTTCGCCGACTGTCGCTCGGTGGTGGCGGTTGGGTTCTTGTCGAGCCGGCCCCGGGACCGCTTGGCGATGACCTCCTCGCACTCGTCGACGGCATGCCAGCGCGTGGCGTGCACGCGATCGTCGCCCACCCCGAGCGTCACGCCGCATCGGACTTGGAGGAACGCCCGCGCGAGTTGACCAGGCGCGGGGCGCTGATCCAGTGGACGGCAGACTTCGTCGCCCGGGCAGCCGCCGGGGACCTCGTGCTGCAGTATGCGAGCGCCGGCCTTGTGCACCTGCTCGGAAGCGATGCGCACTCCTCGCGAGCAGGACGGCCCTTGCGGCTCGCGGCCGGCATCGCGAACCTGCGCCAGGTGTGCTCACCGGCACAGGTTCAATGGATCGCGCAGGACGCGCCGCGGGCGATCCTGGACGGTGCCGAGTCGCTCAGCCCTCCCTGGTGACGGCTCCGACCGGATACAGCTTGACGCGCTTGGCGAGATCTTCGATCAACTCGCGCGACGCGCCGCCAATTCCGTGGCGCAGGAAGTTGGCTGCGCCGGCGGCGGCGCCGGTCAGCAGCGACTCCTCGAAGCTCGCGCCGGCCGACCAAGCCGCGGCGATCCCGCCCAGCATCGCGTCACCGCAGCCCTCGCGAAAACCCCGCGCGAACCGTGGCGGCTCAAGCCACCACGCGTCCTCGTCGTGCAGCACGAGCGCCGGCTGCTCCCCACGCGTGACGATCACCGATCGCGCGCCGCGGTCGCGCAGCCCCTCCGCTGCGGGCCGCAGCGCCGCCCCGGACACCGACTCGTGGACGATCTCGGCCAGCTCCCAATCGTTCAGCTTCACGAGATCAGGCTTTGCCTCGAGGGCGAGCTCTACCCGCGGGGTCGAGAGGTCGACCAGCGTGCGACAGCCGTTGGCGCGGACGTCGGCGACGAGGTCACGGTAGAGCTCGAGCGGGAGCGCGTCAGCGGGCAGGGGGTTGGTGACAACGAGCCAGCCGCACGCGATCGCTTCCGAGCACGCCAGCGAGAACAGATCATCGAGCTCGTCGCGTGACGGCGGGTCGCTCAGCGCCATGCTGAGGACCTCGATCTCGCCCGAGCGCCGATCGCTCACGTGGCAGCCGCTCGCCGTCGCCGTGGTCACGAGGCATCGCTTGCCCGGCAGTCGGTCGAGCAGCCCTCGCAGCAGGCTGCCGCTTTCTCCGCCGATAAAGCAGCACAGCGCCGGCACGGCGCCGAGCATGCCGGCCGTACGCGCGACCCAGACGCCCTGACCACCGGCAGCGAAGTGGACCCCCTCGCGATCGGCGCCCTCGCGCTCCAGCGTCACCGTCAGCAGCGGATGCGGCGCGAACACGGCCACCGTAGGGCTTGGGCTCGAGTCGACAGGTTGTGCAGGCATCTCGTGTTGGCTCCGGTGAACGCGCGACCGCGGATCAGCGGCGATTTCGCCGAGGACGCGAGGCCAGCGTCGCAGATCGCGGCTCCATCCGATCGCGTTGGGCGTGAATCAGCGGCCGTACGACTGCCTGCGCCTGCGTCCGCTGTCCAGCGCGCCTTCTAGGTGGACACCACCTGTTCTTCGTGCTCAGCTTCAGCACGATGATCTGGGGATCGCTTGCTACGTTCGGCTATGGGTACGGAAACAGACGAGGAGCTGACTGAGGTCGCCGAAGGCGATCGCGATCAGGCGAGAGGTCAATCCAAGTAGTCTGGATCACTCATCCGACGCTGCGGCCTGGTCATCGAGGCGGTCGCGCAGGTAAGCCGCCTTGTCGGCGCGGCGCTCGTGCGCCCCACGTTCAGCGGGCTCGCTCGCCCGTTCGGCCTCTTCGCCCTCCTGCTTCGCCAGCCGCTCCTGAACCCCTCGCAACCGCTCGATCTCCAGCTTGTCGGGCACGATTCTCACCTTCGGTTTGGACCCCTGCAGTGTACAGAAGTCTCCCGTGCCCCAGGCAGCGAACCTACCGGTCCGGTCTGCCGGCGACGAGAGCAACGGGCAGATACGGCCGAGGTGTGATGTCCAGCGTCGGCGGAGGATCTCGGGTCAATCCGAATTCCGACGGGCGGAGATGGATGAGAAGCACTGACGGGCGGCGCTCGGGGATCCGGTCGGGCCCAGCCACCGGAATCCCTGCGTTCGCGGTTCTACACGCCGCGGCGGCTGCGACGTCTGTAGCCGACTCCGCCGGTCAGCAGCAGAACTACGATGACGATGAGGAGGATCGTGAGCATGGTCACCTCCCAAAGCTCAGCTGGGTTGGCTGGCGCATGTCTAGATCTGCTTATTGTTTCTCTTGCGGCCGGTGACGGTGTCGGCGGCCTTGTCCACGGCCTTCTTCGCAGAGCCCTTGGCTTGTTCGACGCGCCCTTCGTTCTTCAGGCGCCTGCCTCCGGTCAGCGCGCCAGCGGCCTCCTTCACGCGACCCTTCGCCTTATCGATGTTCTCGTCGGTCATGAACCCTCCTGATTTGGGTTGGCGAGGAGCGCCCAAGTGGGCGCTAGCAGTGGGTGCGGCCGATTAGCCGCGCGATCAGTCCGCCCACAAACAGGTAGAGGACCGCGGCGATGCCCCAGTTGACAGCGAGTGCTGTGTTGGCGCTGTGGAAGCTGAACATGCCGTTGAACGGGCCGGCGAGCGAGTGTGCCCAGTCGTGGACTTCCGAGACGATGCTGTTGGCCGGATTCGCCTTGAGCACCACCAGCAGAATTCCAGCGACGATGATCAACACGACGACGCTGGCAACGAACTGAACGAGACGCGCCGGCAAGCCCGCGCCCATCGCGAACCCGCGGGCGGTCCCGTGACGCCTACCCTGCCGGCGCGGCACTCTGACGGGCCGATCATCTGGTTCGACCGCGGAAGCTGGTCCTGCAGGCCTGGCTCTAAACATGAGGGGGAACCCGCCGACCAGCCGTCGTTGCCGCTGACCTTTGCTTTGCTGTCGCTGCGAAGTGGAGTTTAGACTGCTGACGTGGAGTCGGACGATGAGACCGGGAGCGCTTTCGGTTCGGGAGAGCCGTTCTCCGTCGGCGTCGAGGAGGAGTTGTTCCTCGTCGATCCGGTCACCGGACGGCAGGTGAACGCATCGGCGGCCGTGCTGGAGCGGCTCGGTCCGGTCGAAGGAACGGTCGAGCGCGAGCTGCACGCGTGTCAGGTGGAGCTCATCACGGACGTCTGTAGCAGCGCTGGCGAGGCGGTAGGTGCGCTCGGCGGTCTGCGCCGAGCGGTGGTCGCGACGGGCGCGGGGCTGCTTGGGTCGGGGACGCATCCGTCGGCGATGGAGGGTGAGGCCGAGATCACCGACAAGGAGCGCTACGAGCGCATCCGCGACCTGCTCGGGGATGCGGTCGCTACGCCGGTCGGGGGACTGCACATCCACATCGGGATGCCGGACGCCGATACGGCGATCCGGGCCTTCAACGGTCTCCGCCGCCACTTGCCGCTGCTACAGGCGTTGGCCGCCAACTCGCCGTTCCGCCACGGCCGCGATACCGGCCTGGCCTCTGCCCGTGAGGTGACGATCCGCGGCTGGCCACGCTCCGGCGTGCCGCGGGCGATGCGCGACTTCGCGGATTTTCGCGCCATGACGCGGCTGCTGGCGCGCGCCGCAGACGTGCCCGACTACACGTGGTTCTGGTGGAAGCTGCGCCCGCATCCGCGGCTGGGCACGGTCGAGATACGGGCGCTGGACACCCAGGCGTCGCTCGAGGACACCGCCGGTCTGGTCGCGCTCGCGCACTGCCTGGCGCGCCACGCTGCCGAGGCCGATCCCGAGCCGGATCCGGCGGCCGAGGTGCTCGAGGAGGGCGTGTTCCGAGCGGCGCGCTTCGGCGTCCGCGCCCGGCTGCCCGACGCCGACGGTCAGCTGCGGCCTGTCAGCGAGCTGCTCGACGACGCACTGGCGCTCGCGCGCGGCTACGCCCCCGAGCTGCACTGCGCCGATGAGCTCGACCGGCTGCCGGCGCTCTTGGCGCGCGACGGCGGCGCCGGGCGCCAGCGCGCCGCGTACGAGATCGCGGGGATGGACGGGTTGCTTCGCGAGCTGACGAAGTTCACAGGCGCGGGTACGGCGACGCCGGCCGTGCGTTGAGCGCCAGCGCGCGGGGCATTTCCCATGCGCGGACGCGCGGGCGGTCACCGCGGTCCTTCTCGAGCTGACCCATTCGGCGTAGCGCTGGCAACCTATATCAGCGCGTACACATCGAGGGGTTGACGGTAGGAAGAAGGCGGCGGCATGAAGCACGCCGCCACTCAGGTCGCGCGAGCGCGCGGGTCTGCTAAGACGTCGATTCTCGAATCTCGCAATCCCTCTGGAAAGGAGCAGCACTTGTCTCGCATTCAGCAGGTCATAGAGACGCTCGAGACCGAGCGCGCTGAAGTCCAGAAGCATCTGGCTTGGCTCGAGCAACAGATCAACGAGTTCCACGCTCACAATGGCGATTCGGCGGCGGTCACTCCGGCTCGCTCGGTGCGCCGCGCGACGGCGAGGCGCGCGAGCAAGCGGCGTGCAACCGCGCGCAGCCGTCATCTCGACGCCAAGCCGCGCATCATCGACTTCCTCGCCCAGCACCCTGGCAGCACCGCTGGTGATGTCGCTAAGGGCCTGAACCTCAATCCCGGCAGTGCCTCAACCCGCCTGAGCCAGCTCGCGAAGGCCGGCGAGATCAAAAAGGCATCGCGCGGCTACACGACCAAGTAGTGGCACGACCTCGCGGGATCGAAGGTGGACCGTTGCGCGAGTGCGACGAGGCTGCGGTCCGACACAGCTACGCCGACCTCGGTGGTGTGGGCCTGCACTATGTCGAGGCAGGCGATACGGTCAATTGGGTCCGCAGGGCCCTGGCCAACTCGGTAAGAGAGCGCAC
>DAINPC010000163.1:0-5273 GCA_036743695.1 Solirubrobacteraceae bacterium
CGGGCAACCCCGTCTCCCAGGAGAGCGCCTGCGCGCCGGCACGGCCGAAGCCGCGTGCGCGCGCCGCCGTCAGCGTGGCCCCGTTGCGGGACACCCCTGGCATCAGCGCCGCGGCCTGGGCCAGGCCGAGTGCCAGCCCGTCCCCGGGTCTGACGTCCTCACGCTCACGCTCGGGCTGCCGAGTCCGAGCGTCGGCGAGCGCCATCGCCAGCGCTCCGGCCGCGAGCCCGACGGCGATCGAGCGCGGCCCGCCGAGCCCGCGCTCGATCCGCCCCCGCAACGCGTAGCCGGCGATCGCGGCGGGAGCCAGCGACAGCGCCAGCACGGCCGCGGCGCGCCTGTCCATGCCCGTCAGCTGGGCAGCCAGCTCGGCGCGCATCTCGATCGCCAGCGCCAGGCTGGCGCCGGCGTGCAGCGCGACCTCGAAGGACTTGCGCGACTCGCCGTCGAGCGCCGCATACGGCCAGCCCGCCAGCCAGGGCACGAGCGTGGTGTGTGCCGAGGAGGAGACCGGCAGCAGCTCCGCCGGGCCCTGCAGCAGACCCAGCGCCACGGCGTGGCGAAGCGGCAGCGCGCTGTCAGCCGGTCGCATCGGTCGCCGGCTCGCGGCGTCCTCGCCGCCGGCGCACGACGGCATACACGACCCCGATCACGACCAGCGCGACGATCGCGTAGTCGACGTACTCGAAGCCCTTGCGAGCGCTCGTCCAGTCGTGACCGACAGCTTCTCCGGCCAACGCAAGGCCGAGCACCCAGGGGATGCTGCCCGCCACGGTCAGCAGCGAGAAGCGCGTGAACGGCATCCGCGCCACACCGGCCGGAAGCGAGATGAAGGTGCGGATGATCGGCAGGATGCGGCTGAGGAGGATCGACGGCGCTCCGTAGCGCTCGAACCAGCGGTCGGCCCAGGCGATGTGGCTGGGCTTCAGGTGCAGCCAGCGACCGTGGCGTTCGACCAGCTCCAGGCGCCCTGCGCGCCCCACGCCGTAGGCGATCCACGAGCCGACGAGGTTGCCGAGCACGCCGGCGACGACGATCCCCAGGAGCGTCAGGTGGTGGTGCGCGCTGCTCTGGCCCGGGTCCGCCACGGCGAAGCCGGCGAACAGCATCGTGGCCTCGGAGGGAATCGGGATGCAGGCGCTCTCGGCGACCATCAGCACGAACACGGCCGGCAGCCCGGCGTCGCGGACGAAGTGCCAGGCGATGTTGACCAGCGACTCGGAGATGGACGCCAGGACGAGCATGGTCGGGCAACGATACCGTGACCGGCTACCGTCCCCGGCCAGATGCGCGTCTGGATCGACCTCACGAACAGCCCGCACGTGCTGGTGATGCGACCGCTGATCGAGCGGCTGCGCGCCGACGGGCACGACGTGCGCGTGACGGCGCGTCGGTTCGCCCAGACGATCGAGCTGTGCGAGCGCCTTGACATCGCCCACGTGGTCATCGGCCGCCATCGCGGCGGACGGCTGGCGGCCAAGGCCGCCGGCCTGGCGTCGCGCTCGGCCGCGCTCGTGCGCTGGGCGCGGGGGGACGCCAGGGCGGCGGGCGCCGCCTTCGACATCGCGCTCGGGCACGGCTCCAACGACGTGAGCGTGGCTGCCGCCCTGCTGCGGATACCGAGCGCCACGATGTTCGACTACGAGTGGGCCACCGTCCAGCACAACGTCAACTGCCGGCTGGCGCACGCGGTGGTCGTGCCCGAGGCGATCCCGCCCGAGCGCCTGGAGCGCTACGGGGCGAAGGGAAAGATCCGCGCCTACGAGGGCCTGAAGGAGGAGTACTACCTCGCGGACTTCGAGCCCGACGAGGCCGTCCTGGAGGAGCTCGGGATCGACCCCGCGCGTCCGATCGTGGTGGTGCGCACCCCGCCGGAGGTCTCGCTCTACCACCGCTTCGAGAACGACCTGTTCGCGCAGGTGCTCGACCGCCTGCGCCGGGCGGGCGCGGAGCACGGCACCCAGGCGGTGGTGCTCCCGCGCGTGGCGGCCCAGCGTGAGCAGCTGCGCGGCGTCCCCGGCTTCGTGGTCCCCGAGCACGCGATCGACGCGCAGTCGCTGATCGCGCACGCGGACCTGGTGATCTCGGCTGGCGGGACCATGAACCGCGAGGCGGTGGCGCTGGGCACGCCCGTCTACACGACCTTCCAGGGCCGGCTCGGGGCGGTCGATGAGCGCCTGATCGGGGAAGGCCGCCTGCGCATGCTCACCGACGCGGACGAGCTCGCTCTCGACCGCCGCGGTCCCGCCGCCGCGACGCCCCGCGTGCGCCGCGATCCCCGGGTGCTGATCGACCTGCTGCTCTCGCCCCTGGATCCCGCCCTGCGGGCGCGGGCGCCCGGCACGCTCCAGATGGGGTAGGCGCTTACAATCTCCACAATGCGCCGACGGATCCGCTCGGCGACCCTTCCCGTCCACCGTCACTCGCTGCCGCAGCTCGCAGTGGACGGGGCGCTGGTCGCGCTCGCGTACTACCTCGCCTTTCAGCTGCGCTTCGACAGCGGCCCGCCCGCGCAATACGCGCACCTGCGCGCGCACACGGTCTGGTGGGTGGGGTTCGGGAGCCTGCCCGTGCTGGTCCTCTCCCGCGTCTACCAGCGGCGCTGGCGCTACGCCGGGCAGCGCGACTACGAGTCGGTGGTGCGCGCGGTCGTCGTGATCGTGCTGCTGAGCGTGGTGGCCATCGAGGTGCTGCGCCCGGTCCACCGCTACCCCCTGGTTTTCGTGGAAGGCGTGTCAACCCATCACCACAGCACCGTCGCGGTGGTCCTGCCCAACGGCGTGATCGTGCTGTTCGCGCTGCTCGCATTGGTGTCCCTGGTGGGTGTGCGCGCGATCGCGCGCAGCGTCTATGAGCGCCGTCCGCTGGCCGCCTTCCGCGGCGGGCGCAAGGGCGCGCGTACCGTTCTGATCGCGGGGGCCGGGGAGGGCGGGCGGATGGTCGTGCGCGAGATCCTGCGCAACCGCGAGCTCGGGCTGGTGCCCGTGGGCTTCCTCGACGACGACCAGGGCAAGCAGCGACTGCGCATCGACGGCGTGCGCGTGCGGGGCAACACCGAAGGCGATCTTCCACGCGTCCTCGACGAGGCCGAGCCCGACGAAGTGATCATCGCCATCCCCTCCGCTCCCGGCTCCACCCGCGCGCGGATCGTGCGCGAGTGTCGTGCGCGCGCGATCCCCGTGCGCACGCTGCCGACCGTGTTCGAGCTGCTGCAGACGCGCGGTGCGCTCGCCCGCCAGATGCGCGAGGTGCGAGTGGAGGACGTGCTCGGCCGCGAGCCCGTGCACATGGAGCTGGAGCACGTCGGTGCCTACCTCGCGGGCGCGACCGTGCTCGTCACCGGCGCCGGCGGCTCGATCGGCTCGGAGCTGTGTCGTCAGATCGCGCGGGTTGAGCCGCACCGGATCGTGCTGCTGGATCACGCCGAGGACAACCTCTTCTCGATCCAGCGCGAGCTGGAGGACGAGCGCCACGTGCCCCCCTCGATGCTCGCCGCCGTGTTGGCGGACTGCAAGGAGGAGGAGCGGATGCGCGAGGTCTTCGCGGAGTACCGCCCGACGGTCGTCTTCCATGCGGCCGCCTACAAGCACGTGGGCCTGATGGAGGCCAACCCGGTGGAGGCGGTGCGCAACAACGCGCTCGCCACCAGGGTCGTGGCGCACGTCGCCGGCGATCACGGCGTCGGGCGCTTCGTGCTCGTCTCGACCGACAAGGCCGTCTCCCCGGCGACCGTGATGGGGGCCTCCAAGGCGCTGGCGGAGTTCGCGCTGGAGGCGAGCACCGCCCGTTTTCCCGGCACCCGCTACGCGGCCGTGCGCTTCGGCAACGTGCTGGGCTCCTCGGGCAGCGTCGTGCCGATCTTCCGACGCCAGATCGAGCGCGGCGGTCCCGTGACGGTCACCGACGAGCGCATGACCCGCTACTTCATGACCATTCCCGAGGCCGTCCAGCTGATCATCCGCTCGGGCGCGCTCGCTTCCGGCTCCGGCCGCGGCGAGGAGGGCCCCGTCCGCGCCCAGGACGCTCAGCAGGGCTCCGCGGCGGAGGAGGCCCGCGGCGCCGGCTCGGCCCGCCGCCGCGGCGCGGACGTGTTCGTCCTGGACATGGGCGAACCGGTTCGCATCGTGGATCTGGCCCGCGCCATGATCGACCTGTCGGGCCTGGATCCGGACCGCGACATAGACGTGGAGATCGTCGGCGCCCGCCCGGGGGAGAAGCTGCACGAGGAGCTGTTCAACAGCTACGAGTCTCCGCGGCCCACGGACGCGGAGAAGATCCTGCTGGCCGAACGCGAGCCGCTGGGGGTGGCGGAGGTGGAGGCGATGTTCGACGAGATCCGCCTGCTGGTCCTGGAAGGCGACGCCGCAGGGTTGGCGGCAAGGGTCTCCGAGCTCTCTGCCGAGCGCCGCGAGCTGCCGGGTGCGGAGGGTGCGCCGGGCGCGGGCGAGGACGCGCAGCAGGGACCCGACGGCGCCGATCCGCAGCCTGGTCGGGGCGATGCGCCTGCTCCCCTCGTACACTCCCCGCATTCATGACGTCTTTGCCGCTCGCGCTCTCGCTTTCGAGCACGTTCACACAGATCGGCGCCATCGCCGCGTTCGCGGCGTTGATGGGCATAGCGGTTCTCTCGCTGCTCGTCTTCTCGCAGGCCCGTGAGATCAAGCGCCTGCGCGAGTGGGCCGGGCGCGCACCCGAGCGCGACGCCGACGCTGAGCAGCGCGTGGCCGCCGCAGCGGCCGCCCGCGTGCAGCAGCAGGCTCCCGGGGCCCAGGCCGCCCGTCCAGTGCCCCGCGCAGCGCCGCTCCACAATCGCGCTGCCGCTGCCGCTGCCGCTGCCGCTGCCGCTGCCGCCGGCACCGGTGCGGGAGCCGCCACGCGCGTCGTGGGCGTCCCGGCTGCACAGGCCGCGACAGCACCAGCCGCCGGCCAGGCTGCGACCGCCGCGGGAGTGCCGCTGCCGGCGCCCGCGCAGCCGGCGGGCGCACCCGCCGCCGCTCAGCCGGTGACCCCGGGCCAGCCAGCGACCCCGGGCCAGCCGGCCGTGCCCGGCCAGCCCGCCACCCCCGGCATCCCAACCGCGCCCGGCCAACCGGCCACGCACGGCCAGCAGGCGGCGTCCCCCGTCCAGCCCCCTGCCACCGCACAGCCCCATGCCACCGCACAGCCCCATGCCACCGGCCAGCCGCCGTCCCCCGGCCAGCCCCCTGCCACCGCACAGCCCCATGCCACCGGCCAGCCGCAGGCGACGCCGGGCACGCCGGCCAACCCTCCCC
>DAINPC010000164.1:0-5244 GCA_036743695.1 Solirubrobacteraceae bacterium
TATGACCAGAAGCCCTATCGCCGCTCGATGATGCAGACCTGGGGCGCCACCGTGCACCGCTCGCCCAGCACCCTCACAGAGTCCGGTCGGGCGCAGCAGTCACACCCCACCGGATCGTTGGGGATCGCGATCTCCGAGGCCGTCGAGATCGCCGCCTCGCGCGAGGACACCAACTACGCGCTCGGCTCGGTGCTCAACCACGTGCTGCTGCACCAGACCGTGATCGGTCAGGAGGCGGCAATGCAGATGGAGATGGCCGGCGAGCAGCCGGATGTGGTGGTCGCCTGTGTGGGCGGGGGCTCGAACTTCGCCGGGCTGGCGTTCCCGTTCATACGCCGCGTGCTTCGCGGGGAGGCGCACATGCGCTTCGTGGCCGCCGAGCCGTCGGCCTGCCCGACTCTCACCCGCGGCGTCTACAGCTACGACTACGGCGACACTGCCGGCCTCACGCCGCTGATGGCCATGTACACGTTGGGGCACGACTTCGTGCCCGCGCCGGTGCATGCCGGCGGCCTGCGCTACCACGGCGACGCGCCGATGGTCTGCGGGCTGGTCAAGGCAGGCCTGGTGGAGGCGCGCGCCTACCGCCAGAACGAGACCTTCGCCGCCGCGGTGCGCTTCGCCCGCAGCGAGGGCATCATCCCCGCCCCGGAGCCCGCCCACGCCATCCGCGCGGTGATCGAAGAGGCCGACGCGGCCCGCGAGGCGGGCGAGGCGCGGGTGATCCTGTTCGGGCTGTGCGGCCACGGCCACTTCGACCTGTCCGCCTACGACGCCTACCTCGCCGGCGAGCTCGAGGATCCCGAGTTCTCAGAGCAGGACATGGACGACGCGCTCGCCCGACTACCGCAGGCGCCAGCGATCGCCTGACAGCGGCGGGCCTGGGCCGGCGCCCTGCGCGCCTCGGGCATCAAGACTCGGGTGTGGGGGGCCCGCCGTTCTGTCAGGATCATGCGTGTGTCTGCTGCGAGTCAACTGCGTCTCTCGCGCCGCAGGCGCGCCTCGGGGGCCGCGAGCGCCAGCCCTGACACGCCGCTGCGAGCCGCGTACAGGCTGTGCCGGCGCATGGAGTGGCGCCATGACCCGACCTTCTACTGGGCCACGCGCCGGTTGCCGCTGGAGGTGCGCCCTGCGGTGCACGCGCTCTACGGGTTCGTGCGTGGAGCCGACCAGCTCGTCGACGGCCCCCGTCGAGCGCCCACGCCTGAGGCACGGCGCCGGGCACTTGACGAATGGCAGGCTGAGCTCGAGCTCGGGATCGAGCAGGGCTTCTCCGTTCATCCCGTGATCGCAGCAGTGGTCGACGCGGGTATCCGCTACGAGCTGCCGATGTCCGAGCTGTCGGTCTACATGGACTCCATGCGCGTCGACTGCGGGCCCGTGCGCCTGGGCACGCGCGCGGACCTCGACCGCTACATGCGCGGTAGCGCCGGGGCTGTTGGCCTGCTGATGGCTCCGCTGCTGGGGGCGCCCGCGCCGCTGCACGAGCAGATGGCGAGCCTCGGCGTGGCGTTCCAGCTGACGAACTTCATCCGCGACGTCCGCGAGGACTACGCGCTGGACCGCTTGTACCTGCCGGAGGAGGACCTTGCCATGTACGGGGTCAGCGAGCGGGACATCGCCGAGCGCCGCGTCACCCCCGGGTTCCGCTGCTTGCTGGAGCGGGAGGTGAGCAGGGCGCGGGAGCTGTTCGCGAGAACCGCCGGCCTGCCCGACGCGCTGATCCCCGGCGTCAAGCCCGGCATGCGCCTGGCGCGCAACGTGTACCTCGGCGTGCTCGACCACGTGGAGTCGCTCGGCTTCGACGTGCTGCGCCGCCGCGCGGCGCTTCCTCCGTGGCGCCTTGGGCCTCTGGCCGCGCGCGCGCTGGCCGGGTGGGCGCCATGAGCAGGCGCGCGACCGCCCGCGGCGAGGATCGCTCCTCGTTGGACGGCACGAGCGTCGACGTGCTCATATGCGGTGCGAGCTTCGCGGGCCTGGCGGTGGCGCGAGAGCTGGCCGGCAGCGCAGCGAGCATGCTGCTGATCGACCGCTATGAGATCGGCGAGCGTGCCACCTCGGCGTGCGCCGCCCCGACGCCGTGGCTCGCCGCCATGGGGGTGCAGGGGGCGATCAGCCAGGAGATCCCGCACATGCGCTTCACGACGCCGCACGGGTCCTTCCGCTATCGCCTGCCCTGGAGCTGGTCCTCCTTCGACTACCGCAGGCTGTGCGAGCTGCTCTACGAGCAGTCGGGCGTGCGCTTTGAGACGGCCAAGGTCAAGGGCCGCGCGCCGGGGGGCCCGCCGGCGGGCGACGGGCAGATCGCCGTGGAGACCGACCGCGGCACGATCCGGGCGCGGCTCGTGGTCGATGCGCTCGGGTGGAGGCGTGTGCTGGCGGCGAGCGGGTATCAGCCGCCCGACGCGCCGCTCTCAAGGGGCCTTGAGGTGCATCCGCACACCGACGCGAGCGGCTCGGGCGACCTCGACGTATGGATCGAGCGCTCGCTCGTGCGGCGCGGCTACGGATGGTGCGTACCCGCGGGCGCCGAGGCGCGCGTCGGCGTCGGCTCCTATGCGCCGGAGGATCACGTCCGCGCGCCCACTGTCGCGTTGGCCGGCCGTCTCGGGATGCCGGCGGAGCGCTACCAGGGCAACTGGTTCCCGCACCGGCTGCGCGCTGCCACCGAGGACGGCGTGTTCTTCGTCGGCGACTCGGCTGGCCACTGCTTCGCGCTCTCGGGGGAGGGCATCAGGACCGCCTTCTATTTCGGCATCGCGTGCGGACGAGAGCTGCGCGCGGTCCTCGAGCAGGCCCGCTCGCGCGAGGACGCCCTGCGCCGCTACGCGCGTTTCAGCGCCTCCCACCGGGGGGCCTACGCGATCGCCCTGGGCCTTCAGCGGCTGATCCCCGCCCTGCCCCCGCGTGCGCTCACGCTCCTCCTGCGTGCGATCGGATCGCAAGGGATCGTGGACCGCGCCTTCGGCTGGTACCTGGACCAGGCGCATCCCTCGTTCGCGCTGCCGGCGGGCGCGCAGGAGCGCCCTGTGACGGCCCTCGCCGCCTAGCCGGTGAGCCTGGGCGCCGGCGTCCCGGTGCGCGCGCAGGCGGCCGCGAGAGCCTCCTCGAGGCGCTTGCGCTCGATTGCCGCAGCGGGCGTCCGCGCGCGGCCGGAGTCCCTCTCGAGAAGGTTGCTGGCCTCGATGGGGTCGGCCTCGAGGTCGTAGAGCTCGTATTCCGGGGCGATGCGGCCGGCGGGGTCGAGGTAGACGGCGTACTTCCAGCGCCGCTCGCGCACGCAGCGGACCCTGTTGGGCTGGCCCGGCGCCTCCTGCTGGGCGGTAGCCGCCTGGTGGTCGTCATATGTGAACAGCGAGTGCTCGTGGGTGCTCCGCTCGGGTGCCGCGCCGAGGACGCCAGACAGCTCGACGCCGGCGGCGCGCACCTCCTCCGGGTCGCTGGTGGCGTGGGCGCGGAGCACGCCGCAGAGGCTCGTGCCGTCGAGCGTGCCCTTGGCGGGCGCTCCCGCAACGCCGAGGAGCGTGGGGACCAGGTCGACGAGCGAGGCGGGGGCGCACGTCTCGGCGCCGCGCCTGAAGAGCAGCGGATTGGAGATCACCAGCGGCACGCGGATGGTCTCCTCGTAGGCGTTGAACATCTTCTGGCGCAGGCCTCCGTGCGAGAGCCCCATCTCGCCGTGGTCGGAGATCCGGGCGATGATCGTCCGTGCTCGCAGCGAGCGCGGCTCGCCGGCATCGCCCAGAGCAGCGAGCAGCCGTCCGATCTTCTCGTCGACGAGCCCGTGGAGATGGGCGTAGAAGCTCACGTAGTCGCGCTGCGCCTGGCGGGTCCGCAGCGGGCCGATATAGGAGATCTGCCCGAGCTTCATCAGCGAGTGCACGGCCGGCTTCTCCGCCAGCGACTCGTCGATGGTGGGCGGCAACGGGACGTCGAGACCGCTGAACTGCTCGCGTCGGTAGCCGCCCGCCTCGTAGGAGGCGGGGTAGCCGAGCACGTCGTGCGGGTTGACGAGGGAGACGATCAGGCAGAAGGGCTCCGGGAGATCCGGACGGGCGAGGAACGCCTCGACCTGACGGATGTAGTCCTCGTCCCATCCTTCGCCGGAGCGCCCGGCGTCACCGCCCCCGAAGTGGCTCGGCTCGACGTTCTCGCCCGCGTCCGGAGGCTCCCAGCCGCCGAAGCCGAAGTCGCGGTCGAGCCGCTCGGCGTCGGCCTGCCCCCAGGCGTGCCCGCCCGCGAGCGGAGCCGTCAGGTGCCACTTGCCCTTGTAGACGACGGCGTAGCCGGCCTCACGCAGGCGTGTGCCGAGCGTGGGCATCCCGGCTGGGAGCTCTGGCTCATTTCCGGCACGCGGACCGAGCCGCAGGAGCCCACGGAGGAAGGCGCGGGCCAGGCGCTCGCGCGGGACCTCGCCGCTCGCCGCCAGCCGGGCCATCTCCCTGAGCACCGCGGGCAGCTGTCGCGGGTCCGGCCGCAGCTTGCCGTCGGTGAGGGTGAGCGTCACCCCGTGGCGCGATGGATAGGTGCCCGTGAGGAACGACGCCCGGCTCGGCGAGCACATCGCTGTTGCGGTGCAGGCGTGGGTGAAGGAAAGCCCGGTCCGTCGCAGCTCGGCGTCGTTGGGAGCCAGCGCCTCGAGCCATCCGGGCTGATCGGGCCAGTGCATCGCGGTGCGCTGCTGGTCGGTGACCAGGAGCACGAGGTTCGGGCGCCGGGGCTCGGACGGCGAGGCGTCGGTGGCTCGTGGCGTGGCCATCACGGCAAACGTATCGACAACTCGTCCCCGGACTTCTCCCCACGAGCGCTCGCCGGTGTCGAGCCACGCTGGCACCCGAGAGGAGCATGGGAGCCGAGGGGCCTCGGCCGTCGGGCTCAGGCGAGATCGCCGCGCTGCGCCAGGCGGGCCGCGACGCGCGGGCTTACGTATCGCTGACCGGCTGCCGCGCTGCGGACGGCTGTTGGCAGCTCGGTGTCGGCCATGTCCTTGAGGACGAAGGCGCTCGCGCCGGTATTCAGGGTCTCCGCGGCGAGGTCCGGGTCGTCGTTCATGGTGAGCACGACGATCTCGGTATTGGGCGCCTCCTTGCGCACCTGTCGCAGCGTCTCGATGCCCGAGCGGCCCGACAGGGACAGGTCGAGCGCCAGCACTCTTGGCGGTGCGCTCATCTGCCGCATCAGCGACTCGAGGTCCTGCGCCTCGCCGACCACCTCTATGTTGTCCTCGCCATCGAGCACCTGCCG
>DAINPC010000165.1:0-5243 GCA_036743695.1 Solirubrobacteraceae bacterium
GCGAAGATCAGCTCGCCCTCGCGGCCCGCGTCGCAGGCGTTGACGACCTCCTCGATGTCCTCGCGGCCGAGCTGTTTGGTGACCACAGACATCTGCTTGCGCGAGCGCTCGTCGCGCACCTCCAGCTTGAAGCGCTCGGGAACGATCGGCAGGTCGGCCATGCGCCAGCTCTTGTACTTGGCGTCGTAGGCTTCCGGTTCGGCAAGCTGGACCAGGTGCCCGACGGCCCAGGTGACGACGTGCTCGGGACCCTCGAGGAATCCCTCCTGCTTCTTGAACGGGCCCGGCAGCACGCGCGCGAGGTCCTGCCCCACGGAGGGCTTCTCGGCGACCAGGAGCGTCTTCGACATGGCGGTCAGCGTAGCGGGTGATGTTCTCGCGGCGAACGCTACGAGCGCCGGCGAGCCCGAGAGACGGGCGAGCTCACCCGGCGGCGCACGGCCCGGTGCTCACCTGCTCGCCGGCACGCGCGCGGGCGTCGGCTTCGCGTAGCGCGGCGGCCACCGTCTCGTTGGCCACGCCGTAGCCGCCTCGGGGCTGCCCGCCCACGGTGGCGGCGAACACGGTCGTCAGGACGTGGCCGGACACGTCCACCATGGCGCCTCCGGAGTTGCCCGGACGCACCAGGCCGCGCAGGGGGGTCAGCAGGCGCGACACCGGCCCCTGCCCGTAGGCGTTGTCGGTGAGGACCGCCTGCGTGCGTCCGATCCGTCCCGGCTGCACGTCGAACGGGCCGTTCTCGGGGTAGCCGAGGATCGCGCCCGGCGTGCCCGAGACGGGATTGGAGGCGAGCGACAACGACGGCAGGCCCAGTCCCGAGACGCGCAGAACGGCGATGTCGTGGGTGGGGTCGAAGGCGATCGGCTGCGCGCTCAGGCCGGGCGCGCGCCCATCGATCTCGACGGTGGTGTCCTGCTCGCCGGCGACCACATGAGCGTTGGTCACCACGATGTCCGGCTCGGCCACCCACCCCGAGCCCTCGATCGCCAGCCCGCACGCGGTTCCGTCGACGCGCACCACGCCGCGCGAGGCGCTGCGGACGCCCGGCGTGCGCGCGATCCGCGGCTCGGGCGCGGCCACGTCCGGTGAGGGGCCCGTGATCGAGGGCAGCGGATCCAGCCGCGCGAGCGCGCCCAGGAGCGACCCCGTCGGGGGGAGCACCGCGTTGAGCCGCCGCAGGATGACCGACCGCTGGATGTCCGCGCGCAGCTGCCCCTGCCCGGGCGCCTGGCCCGCGACGACCGCGGCGATCCACACGATCCCGAGCGCGAGCGCGACTCCCAGCGCGGCCCCGAGCACGCCGTCGAGCAGGCCCATCCCGGGAATGATCAGGGTGCGGCGCAGCCTGAACCCGAGCCCCTCCAACCCGCTCGCCAGGATCGCGCCGGCCAGCAGCGCGCCGATCAGGCCGAACGCCGGGGCGTATGGCGAGGAGGAGCCGCGCGGAAGCAGAAGAGGACCCAGGCGAGTCCCGAGGAATGCACCAATTGCGAACCCGCTGAACGACAGCACACCGACGATGAACCCCCGCCGAAACCCGAACAGGGCGAGTACGGCCGCGAACGCGACAATGATCCAGTCCAGCTGTGTCACCTGTCATGTTCTACAAGCTCCGTGACTGAGAACCGCCACCGGCGCCTGCGGCGCGCCCGCCCGGTAGTAGCGCTCGCGGCCGTGACCTTCGCCATCGGCGCGATCTTCGGCGCCCAGCATGGCGCCTCGCCGGCATCGACGCTCGCCCGCCAGTTCGTCACCGCATGGACGCACGGCGACTACAGGACGATGTACGGCGAGATCGACGCGGCCTCCCAGCGCGAGATATCCGCGAGCCAGTTCGCGGCCGCCTACCAGCAGGCTCTCACCGTGGCCACGGCGAGGAGGCTCGACGTGGCGGGCAGGCCGCGCAGGAGCGCCGCGGTGGTGGCGGTGCCCGTGCAGATCCACACCCGCCTGTTCGGGACGCTGTCGCTGGACTTCGCCCTGCAAGTGATCGAAAGCGCCGCAGACGGCCCGCGCGTGCGCTGGTCGCGCTCGCTGGCGTTCCCCGGCCTGCGCCCCGGCGAGCTGCTGAGCCGCCGCACCACCCTTCCCCGGCGGGCGACGCTGCTCGCGCGTGACGGAAGCGTGCTGGCGGAAAGCACGGCCGAAGCCTCCGGCCAGTCCGGGGAAGCCACGCGCAGCTCCCCACTCGGGGAAGCGGCCCGCGCGGTGCTCGGGACCGTCGGGCCCGTGCCCGCCTCGCGCCTGACGCAGCTGGAAGCACAGGGCGTGCCCGCTCAGGCGACCGTGGGCCTCACCGGCCTCGAGCGCGCGCTCGACGAGCGTCTGCGGGGCAGTCCCGGCGGAGAGCTGCTCGCGGGCCGGCGCCTGCTCGCCTACGCGGCGCCGCACGCGGCCCCCGCTGTTCACACCACCGTCTCCCCCGCGCTGCAGAGCGCCGCGGTGAGCGCGCTGGGCGGGCAGCTCGGCGGGATCGTGGCGATGCAGCCCTCCAGCGGACAGATCCTGGCGGTGGCGGGCATCGGCCTCGAAGGACTGCAGCCGCCGGGCTCGACGTTCAAGATGGTCACGCTCACGGGCGCGCTGGCCGCCCATATCGCCACCCCGCGCACCGTGTTCCCCTACGCCAGCTACGCAACCCTGGACGGGGTCAAGCTGAACAACGCCAACGGCGAGAACTGCGGCGGCACGCTGGAACTGGCGTTTGCGGTGTCGTGCAACTCCGTGTTCACGCCGCTGGGGGTCAAACTCGGCGCTGCGCGCCTGGTGGCGATGGCCGAACGGTTCGGCTTCAACCACGACCCGGGCGTGCCCGGCGCGGCCGAGAGCACGCTGCCCGCGGCCAGCGCCATCCAGGGCGAACTGGACGTCGGATCCACCGCCATCGGCCAGGGTGAGGTGCTGGCCACGCCGCTTCAGATGGCGAGCGTGGCGGCGAGCATCGCCGACGACGGGCGGCGCCCGACGCCCTCCTTCCTGCCGGCCAAGACATCCGGATCGGGCGTGGGGGTGACGAGCGCATCGGTGGCGCGCACGGTGCGCCACCTGATGATCGGCGTTGTTCGCTTCGGCACGGGTACGGCCGCGGCCATCCCCGGGGTGACCGTTGCGGGGAAGACGGGCACGGCCGAACTGAAGACCCCCTGCAGCCCCGCCTCGGAAGCCAGCCGGCGGGAAAGCGGCGAATCGAGCAAGGAACCTGCCTGCCAGTCAAGCGAAAGCGAAGCCAGCAACACCGACGCGTGGTTTGCCGCCTTCGCGCCCGCGCTGCATCCACGAATCGTGGTGTGCGTGCTGCTGGTCAAAGACGGCGCGGGCGGCACAACAGCGGCACCGGTCGCCAGGCAGGTACTCGAAGCCGGCCTCCGGGCCGGCGTCTAGATCTAGACGTCCAGCTCCGCCGAGGCGGTCTCAGCGGGATTGCTCGGGTCGACGATCTTCAGCTCCAGCGGCCGGTTGTCGAGCGAGACGGTCTGGATCTTGTAGAGCAGCAGCGCGCCCTGGGTGGGGCCGGAGTTGGCGGTCGAGTTGGACACCGGCAGCTGGCCTTTCGCCGGTACCAGGCCGGGACGGTAGGCGAACTGGTTGATCGGGCTGGGAGCGAGGGGGGTGTAGCTGTTGCCCTGGGTGTCGCTGATGGTCAGGTCGCTGGCCGACGGCAGGGCGCTGGAGGTGTTGTTGTAGACCTGCACGAACACCGCGAACCACTCCTGCCCGGGCGCCAGCTGGCGCCCGGCGGGGCTGAGACCCTGCAGATAGGTGGCGTCCTCGGTGTTGGTGGGGTTGAGCTCGCGCGAGAGCTGAACCTCGTAGATCAGGGGCCCGACGTCCAGGTAGGGAGCGTTCTGACCGGACTCGCCCGCGTAGGTTCCGGTGCTCACCTTCGTGTGCGAGTCGCCGCACGCGCCGAGCACGAACACGGCGAGGAGGGCGAGCACGGCTGGCGGGAGCTTGCACAGGCGGCTGGACATGCGACGCGGCAGTCTATCCACCGGCGACCGTGACACGCCGACCCCCGCCCTCGGCGGCGGTGCCCCGGTCCTCGCCCCGCTCGAGGATGCCCCGCAGACGGTGCATGGCCCGTTGGTTCTTGCGCCTGAGCCAGCCCTTTGCGCCGAGCCCCTCCATCAGGCGGTCCGACAGCGTCACGGGAGCCGTCTGGAGCGTGAAGCGCACGCGCGTGCTCCCGGACGCGGCGGGCGCGAGATCGTAGACGCCGAGCGTGCGGATGCGGTTGTTCTTGCCCGTGCGGCCCACCTCGACGATGCGGTGCGGGCGCTCGACCTCCGAGAACGTCACGTCGCCCCAGCTGAAGCGGTTGCCAGGCGCCTTCACGCGGAACCGCGCGCCGGCGCCGCGCCCGACGGAGTCCATTCTCGTGAGATGCCAGTCCACCAGATAGTGGTCGGTGAACTCAGGGTGGTTGGCGATGTCCTGGAGGTAGTCGAACACGCGCTCGCGCGGGGCGGATACGACGATCGAGACGGTCACGGGATCCACGGCGAGCGCAAGTCTATTGGCCCCGCCGCCCAAACCCCCCGCCCGGGGAGCCTTGGCTAGGCCGCGCGAGCGGTGAGGCGCACGGTGTGGCCGTGCTCGCAGTGCCTGACGATCTCGCTCGCCACCGGGACCTCGCGGCGGTGGGGTCGGCAGAGCTCGCAGACGATGCGACGAGCTCGTCCTTCATAGAGGTGGACGTGCTCGCCGGTCAGGGGTGTGCGCCCACAGTCCGCGCAGCAGCTGCGGTCCGCCTCCAGCGCGCCGAGACCGCGGCGCAGCAGCACGCGCTCGAGCTGCTCCACGTGGGTGACAGGAGAGGCCATGATCGTCTCGGTTTTCGCCGTTTCGCCCCGGGCTCCTGCCTGTGCGAGGGCACTGCAACGAACGGCTGCTGATCGTTTGGCCCGAGTGATCGTGGGTAGCTGAGCGCGTGGACCCACAAGGAGCGGCGCTCCCCCAAGCGACTGGTAGATTCTGACATTCGGAATCAAGATCACGGCGCATCCAGATCAGCGCCATTGACAAGCTTGTTATGATCGACACGAGTATCCTCCGGCGAGGGAGCGCCCCCTTGACAGCAGCGAGAGAGGGAGGAGCAGCGATGGACACCGTCACAACAGGCACCTTCGTCGGCGCGGGTTCGTTCCGCTGTACGAGCTGCGGATACATGCTCACGCTCTCCTCCTCGGACGCCCTCACCGACTGCCCCGGCTGTGGGAGCGCGGACTTTGCCCGCGCCTCCC
>DAINPC010000166.1:0-5205 GCA_036743695.1 Solirubrobacteraceae bacterium
CCAGCGCGCGCCCTGCGGCGCGCTAACCTGGTATGCATGATCACCCAGGCAGATCGTGCCGCCGAGCGGCGGCGTTTGAAACTGGAGGACGTGCAGCGCCAGCTCAAGGAAGGGTCGCTCACCATCCGCAAGATGACTCGCGAGGAGCGCAAGCGCTATCCGCCCGTGCCCGCCAAGGCACGGCGCAATGGACGATGACGCCATTCGGGCGCTGGTGACGCGCCTGGCGCGTCCCCATCCCTCCGGTGGACAGGTGATCGAGCGCGCGGCCATCCTCGCCGCGGGCGCCGACTTCACATCGATCATGACGTGGATCGACGAGCACGCCGGAGTCCCCGATGAGGCGCTCGCCTCAGCTCCCCGCCGGGGACTGCACGGCTCGCGCCTGCACGACGGCGCCGGAGGGACCGCGCGCACGCCGCTGCGCTACGTGCTCCCCGCCGACGCGCTCGGCTGACGCCTAGTGCTCGCGCCGGTCTGTTAGCGCTTAGCGCCCTCCGGAACGGCTATCACGGGCACGGGCGATCTCCTCAGCAGCTCGTCCGTGACCACCCCGATCGCGCGGTGCAGCCGCGAGTGCTGCTCGCAGCCGACCACGATCGCGCTCGCGTGGTGGCGCTCGGCCGCGTCGATCAGCGCCGAGACGGGGTCCGTGTCGAGCACCTCCACCGCCAGCTCCAGGTCGCGCAGCGAGTCCCCGCCCTCGAGCAGCAGCTCGTCCACCACCGCGCGGCCCAGCTGCTGGCGCTCGTGGGAGCTGGACAGCGGAGACGGCGGCGCGTTCAGCGGGCGGCAGGCGTGGACGATCACGAGCTTGCCGTCGGGCAGGAGCTCGTCGACGGCCCAGTCGGCCGCGCGGCGCGAGGAGTCGTTGCGGTCGAAGCCAAGGACCAGGCAGCGGCGCGGTCCGTCCCCGGCGGTCTCGCTCAGCATCGCGCGGCAGCTTCCGTGCGGTCCTGCTCGTCCAGATATGGCGCGAGGTACTTGGAGGCGATCTTGCTCGGCGGTGACCAGGTGGGCGTGTCGGTGATCTCCGAGCTGAACCCCTGCCCGCCGGTGATGCGCGCGGTCAGGTAGCGCGGCTTGCCAGCAGTCAGCAGCATGCCCCGGATCACGGGATGAAACGGCTCGGGCGTCACCGCGGCGCCGGCCAGCGCGGCGATCGACTGCGCGACCGCATCCGCCTGCTGGGAGGCGATGCCCCCGTGCTTGATCGCGAACTCCGTGGCGTCGCCCGCCGCGTAGATGCGCTCGTGCTCCAGCAGCCGGCCGTGGGGGTTGACGCGGATGAAGCCGTGTTCGCTCAGCGGGATGCCGCGCACGCAGGGCCCGTACAGCTCGGGCAGCGCCACCACGCGGTTCACCTTCAGGTGCCGGTCGCCGGGGTTGATCACGACCTCCCCCGAGTGCGGGACCTCGGCGTAGGCCGAGGTGACCGTCTCGATGTGGGCCTGCGCGAGCAGCTCCGCCACGCCGTTGCTGGCCACCAGGCCGAAGATCGCCAGCGGGCTGTCCTCCGGTGTGACGATCGTGGTGGCGAGCTTCACGTTCATGTCATACGCGCGCCCGGCCGTCATCAGCGCGAGCTCGTACAGCGGCAGCGGCCAAGCCATCCGGCCCGGCGCCACGAACGCCACGCTCTCCACGTAGCCCTCCTCCACATCCTGGATCAGGCCGTGGAGCGTTTCGTCAAGCTTGCGGTCGTCGATCGTGATCGCGTGCTTGTAGCGCGGGCAGATGCGCCCGCCGAGGGCCAGCACGAGCACGTCGTACTCGATCTCCGCCCCGCCCGCCGTGTGCGCGAGCTGCTTGGCGGGCTCCACCCACGCCAGCTCGTCCGCCACCAGCTCGGCGCCCGCGTCGCGCACGATCGGCGCCAGCGGATAGCGGCGGGCCTGGGGGTAGGCGAACGGCTCGCGCACGGTCATCGGCCGGTTGACGAGCTCGGCGTTGGGCGCGAGCACCGTCGTGGCGGTCATGCCCGGCGCGAGCGCACGCAGGGCCAGGACGCTCTCCAGCGCGGCCACGCCGCCGCCGGCGATCAGGACGCGGAGCTTGGTTGTCTCCTCTTGGCTGCTCATGGCTCAAAAACTAGCTCGCCGGGAGGCGCCTGCCATCGAGGAAACCCGCCATGGGAGCCCGCGAAAACTACGGAGAAGGAGAGGTCCTGGGATCGGGACTCCTCACCGCTGCCCCGCGTCGTCTCCCTGGCGGCTCTCATAGCACGCCCGGTGATAGCAGTCGGCATCCCGGTCATCCGATCGGTGCCCGGCGGCCCGCGAGGTCTCGTGCGCGCGGCCTTCCACGAGCGCGATCAGCGGCTCGTACACGCCGATCGGCTCGCCGCAATGGCGGCAGCGCGGCGACCAGCTCATCGCGCCCGCTCCTGGCGGGCATCCCGGTCGTATCCGGCGGCGCGACCATGCGCCGCCGCTGGGTGGGCTCTCCGAGCATCAAACATGTGTCCACGTCCTTGCAGCCCACAAGGGTAGGGTTGTGGCGCGGTCCCGGCACCGGTGAGCAGCCGTAGAAGCCGCGCGGCGAACTACGGATGAGCCGGAGGGGTAGAAATGCGGTAGGACGATGCCACACGTTCGGAAATTATTGGACCAGCCGATGCTAAGAGCACTCATATGGGACTAGTCTCTGGAGGGATGGGCACGCCTGCCGATGACCTGTGGCTCCGCCGGCTGCTCGAGGTGGGCCGCTCGCTGGTGACCGAGCTCGATCTGCAGGTCGTGCTGGACCGGGTGCTCGAGACCGCGCGCGAGGTGACCGGGGCGCGGTATGCGGCGGTCGGGGTGCTGAACGATCGGCGAACGGCGCTCTCGCGGTTCTTGACCTCGGGCGTGGACGAGGACACGCATCGGGCGATCGGTGATCTGCCGACCGGGCGGGGCGTTCTCGGTGTGCTCATCGAGCACCCCGAGCCACTGCGGCTGGGCGATGTCGGCCGCCACCCGCGCAGCTACGGCTTCCCGGTTGGGCATCCGGTCATGCGCAGCTTCCTGGGTGTGCCGGTGGTCGTGCGCGGGCAGGCGTGGGGGAACCTGTATCTCGCCGAGAAGCAGGGCGGCGAGTTCACCGATCAGGACGAGGAGGCCGCGGTGATCCTCGCCGACTGGGCCGCCGTCGCCATCAACAACGCGCGCACGTATCAGACGAGCGAGCTTCGCCGCCACGAGCTGGAGAAGGCCGTGCGCGGCCTGGAGGCGACGCGCGACGTGGCGGTCGCGATCGGCGGCGAGATCGCGCTCGAGCACGTGCTGGAGCTGATCGCCAAGCGCGGGCGGGCGCTGGTGGGGGCGAGAAGCCTGGTGATCATGCTTCGCGAGGGCGAGGAGCTGGTGGTGCACGCGAGCGCCGGGCACGTGCAGGACCGGCGCGGCGCGCGGATGCAGATCGAGGATTCGACGTCCGGGCAGGTGCTCGAGCGCCGCCGCCCCGAGCGGATCATCGACGTGGAGTCGCGTCTGGGGATCGCGCCGGAGGAGTTCGGCGTGGACGGTGCGCAGACGGCGCTGCTCGTGCCGATGCTCTACCGCGGGGAGGCTGTGGGCGTGCTGGCGGGCTTTGACCGTGGCGAGGCCGGGGGCGTGTTCAGCGAGGATGACGAGCAGACGCTGCGCACCTTCGCCGCCAGCGCCGCGACCGCCGTGACGCTGGCTCAGAGCGTGCTGGCAGACAGGCTTCGCAGCTCGCTAGCCGCCGCCGATGCGGAGCGCAGCCGCTGGGCGCGGGAGCTGCACGACGAGACGCTCCAGGGCCTGGGAGGCCTGCGCGTGCTCCTGTCCTCGGCGCTTCGCCGTGACGATCCCACCGTGACGCAGGAGGCGATGCGCGATGCGGTGGGGCGGATCGAGCGGGAGATCGAGAATCTGCGCTCGATCATCACCGAGCTGCGCCCGGCCGCGCTCGACGATCTGGGCCTGCGCGCGGCGATCGAATCGCTGCTGGACCGCCATCACGAGCAGAGCGGCCTGGAGATCGAGCGCGACGTGACGCTGTCCGGCGTCTCCACGCCGGATGCGCGCCTGGACGAGGACCTGGAGACGGCCGTCTACCGGCTCGTGCAGGAGGCCCTGACGAACGTCGTCAAGCACGCCAACGCCAGCAGCGTGCGGGTGGTCGTGGGCGAGTCCGACTGCGAGCTGCTGATTGAGGTGCAGGACGACGGAGACGGGTTCGATCCCGACGCCGTCGAGCGCGGCTTCGGATTGGCGGGGATGGAGGAGCGCGTGAGCCTCGCTGGCGGCAGCCTCAGCATCTCCCCCGGCGAACCGGGGACGCTCCTGGCCGCACGGCTGCCCGCCCGCCGTGGCGCCAGAGCGCCGGATCGGGCGGCGTGGTCAGGCGCCGATCAGGCCGCGTCGTAGGGCGTAGCGCACCAGTTCCGCGCGAGTGGTGAGCCCGAGCTTCTTGTGGATGTGCGCGCGGTGCGTCTCGATGGTGCGCGGCGAGAGCCGCAGCTTGCGCGCTATCTCCACGCTCGTGTGCCCGAACGCGATCAGCCGCAGAACCTCCACCTCACGCTGCGTGAGCTTGTGGTCGGTGAGTGCCCGGTGCAGGGCGTCCAGTCTCGCCGACACCCGGGGGCTGAGGTACTCTTCGTCGCTGGCCGCCGCCCGTACCGCTTGCGGGAGCTCCGCGTCGGCGAGGTCCTTGGCCACGAAGGCAACCGCCCCGGCCGTCAGCGCGCGCTGCGCGAAGACGGGGTTGTCTTCCATCGAGATCACCACGATCTTGGTCTCCGGCACCCGCTCGCTCAACGTGCGCACCGCTTCGATGCTGGAGTGCCCGCCCATCCGCAGATCGAGCACCAGCACCTCGGGGTGATGGCCGTGAACCTGGCGCGCCACCGACACGTGGTCGCCCGCTTCGGCGACCACCTCGACATCCTGCACTTCGTCCAGGAGCCGCCGCAGGCTGTGGCGCATCGGCACGTGGTCGTCGGCCAGCACCACGCGGATGTGTTGGGAGACCGCAGCGTCCGACGCGGGCTCCGCGGGGCCTGGCGCCAGATGCAGACTTACAGCCATGAGGGCAACGTAGCTCTCGGCTAGCCTCGCGGCTACGGGGTTAAACACTCCGATCGCTCGCGGGTAAGCACGGATTCGCACGTGCCATGGGCAACGGCACGGCAGTTCCGCGCTCGCATGCGGGAAAAACCCGGATGCCGCGGGTGTGCGCTCCCCGCGATCCTGC
>DAINPC010000167.1:0-5199 GCA_036743695.1 Solirubrobacteraceae bacterium
CGGTCCCGTCGGAGTTGTCGAGCACGATCTCCACTTCCGCCGCGCTGCGCGCCTGAACGCCGCGCCCGCCGCCGAAGATCACGTCCTGCATCGACTGGCCGCGGACGGCCAGCGGCGACTGCTCGCCCATCGCCCACAGCACCGCGTCGGTGACGTTGGACTTGCCCGACCCGTTCGGGCCGACCACCACGCTCACGCCCTCGCCGAAGTCCAGGCGCGTGCGATCCGGGAACGACTTGAAGCCGCTCAGCGTCAGTGACTTCAGACGCATGCCGGGCCCCCTCCGAGCGGTCTCACTCGCCCGCCAGCGTCTCGACGGCCGCGCGCGCGGCCTCCTGCTCGGCGTGCTTCTTGCTGCGTCCGGCCCCGCGCCCCAGCTCGCGTCCATCGACGCGCGCCAGGACCGAGTAGGTGCGCTCGTGTGGCGGTCCGTCCTCGCTCACGATCTCGTAGCTGACCTCCGCGCCGCGTCGCGCGAGCAGCTCCTGCAACGCCGACTTGAAGTCCACGGGGTGCTCCAGCGCCTCCTCGATCTCCGGGGCGAACGCCTCCACGACCGCCTCGGCCGTGCGCTCGTAGCCGGCGTGCAGGTAGCAGGCGCCGATCACCGCCTCGATCACCGAGGCGAGCACGCGCTCGGTCCCCACCAGCGCCGCGGCGCTCTCGCGCACTCCCGCCGGCGCGGCCGCACGCAGGCGCTCTGGCAGCGCCAGACGCTCCGCCACCGCCCTGCACGAGACACCGGAGACCGCCTGCGCGCGGATCTTCGTGAGCCGGCCCGCGCCGAAGCGCTCCGCCTCCAGGCGCGGATACAGGTGCGCGGTGACCGCCAGCCCGAGCACGCTGTCGCCCAGGAACGCCAGGCGCGCGTAGGAGTCGCCGCGCCGCTCGCTCCAGGACGCGTGCGTGAACACCTGCCGCGCGAGATCCTCGGGCAGCTCCTCCAGCAGGTCGCCGAGCAGCGTCATCGCCCCGCATCGGCGGTCCTATGGGCCAGCACGAAGTCCACCGCCGCGCCAACCGTCAGCACCTGTGCGGCCTGCTCGTCGGACATGCTCACGCCGTAGGTGTCCTCCAGCTCCTGGACGAGCGTGTAGAGGTCCAGCGAGTCCGCCTCCAGGTCCTCCTTGAAGCGCGTCTGCTCGGAGATCGCCTGCTCCTCGACATCCAGCTCGTCGGCCAGATGCGCGCGGATCAGCTCGAATATGGGCTCGCGGGCGTCGCTCATCCTGCTGCGCGCAGGCTAGCGCCCGGCGCGGACGCCGGCGAGCGCCTGAGCGCGCCCGCCTGCCCGAGCGCGTGGTGGGTCTGCCCCACGATGTCCTCGCGTGCGCCCAGCTGCGCGCGGAGGATCGCCTGCGCGAAGCCCGCGCGGGTGAAGCGACCGTGGGGAACGACGCCGAGCCGGCGCAGCCCCAGCAGATAGGCGCCGCCGTTGGCCTCCGGATCGATCTCGTCGCGGAAGGAGCGCAGCGCTCCCCGCAGCAGCGCTCCGCCGAGCTTCGCACGGGCAGAGGACATGGCCGCCTCGCGGACGGCGCCCAGCATCGTCTGCGAGACGCCCTCCATCAACTTCAGCGCGATGTTCCCCGTGAAGCCGTCGGTCACGATCACGTCGGCCCTGCCGCTCACCACGTCGCCGCCCTCGACGTTGCCGACGAACTCGAAGGCACCGATGCCCTCGCTCGTGCGCTCCAGCAGCTCGGCGTGTGCCTCCAGCACGAGCGTGCTGCCGCGCCCGGACTCCTCGCCGTTTGACAGCAGCCCCACGCGGGGCCGGCTCACGCCCAGCACCGTCCTCGCCAGCGCGGCGCCCATGAAGGCGAACTGGACGATGTGCTCGCGCCTGGCCTCGGCGTTCGCCCCCACGTCGAGCAGCGTCACCGGGTAGTGGGGAACCGGCAGGGGAATCGCGAGCGCCGGACGGTAGATGCCGCGGGCGCGTTTGATGTTGAACGAGCCGGCGGCCAGCGCCGCGCCCGTGCCACCGGCGCAGACCAGCGCCTGCGCCCGGCCCTCCGCGACCGCCCGGGCGGCCATCACGATCGATGCTTCGGGCGTCGTTCGGGCTGCCTGCACCGGGTCCTCGGCCTTGGCGATCGAGATCGGCGCGTCGACCACCTCCACGCCTGCTGGGATCTCCCCCAGCTCGGCCGCCGGGCCGAACAGGAGCACGCGCGCGCCCTTGGCGACCGCGATCGCGGCGCCCGCAGCCACCTCGGCGGGCCCGAGGTCGGCGCCGTTGCAGTCGACCGCCACCACCGGCTGCCCTGGATCCTGCGCAACGGCCGGTGACGGGGAGGACGAAGCCTCTGCTGTCACTGCCCGCTAGTGGTCGTCGTGCTCGTGATCGTGATCGTGCGCCCCAGGCGTGACGATCTCGCGGCCGGCGTAGGTGCCGCACACGGGGCAGACCCGGTGCGGTCTGCGCGGGCTGTGGCACTGCGGGCACGCGTTCAGCGCGGGCGTGCCGATCTTGTGCTGCGCGCGCCGCTTGGCGGTGCGACTGTGGGACTGCTTTTTCTTGGGGACCGCCATCGGGATGGAAAGGCTACCAGCCTCGTGGGCTCCTACTCGAGCTTCAGCTCGCGCAGCTTCGCCCAGCGCGGGTCCGGCGCGGACTCGTGGTGGTGCTCGGGACCCGCCTCGTTGAGGTCCGCGGCGCACTCCGGGCACAGCCCCGCGCAGTCCTCGCGGCACAGGATCTTCGCCGGTATCGCCAGCGCGAACGCCTCGCGCGCCCAGGCGGCCAGGTCGAGGACCTCATCGCCGACGTAGGGGCTGTCCAGCTCCTCGCCCCCTCCCGGCCGATCAACCTCGCGCGCGTCCACCTCCACGCGCGGGGCGGCGTGCTTGAGGCAGCGCATGCATGGGCCGCTCACCGCCGCCGAGAAGCACATGCGCAGGGCGTAGCCGCCGCCGGCCATGCGCGAGACCGTCAGCTGCACCGGCACCAGCGCCGGCTCGGCCGCGTAGCGCTCGCTGCCCAGCGTCAGCGGCTCGATCGGCATCTCCAGCTCCAGACGCCGCCCCTCGCCGGCGCTCAGGCGCAGGCCCGCAAGGTCGAAGTCGTGTGTCGCCGCGGCCATCGTCCTCCAGGCTAGCGACCCCCGCGCGCGGCGCTGATCGTGCGCCTACAGCTCCCGCTTGACGATCTTGCCGGTCGCGTTGCGCGGCAGCTGATCGAGGAACACCACCTCGCGTGGCACCTTGTAGCGGGCGAGATTCTGCTTGACGTAGGACTTGATCTCCGCTTCGGTCAGCTCCCTGCCGTCGCGGAGGACCACGAACGCCTTCAGGCGCTGTCCGAACTCCACGTCCATCACCCCCACCACGGCGGCCTCCTCGATCTCGCCGTGGTCGGCCAGCAGGTCCTCGACCTCGCGCGGGAACACGTTCTCGCCGCCGCTGACGATCATTTCGTCGTCGCGGCCGTCCACGAACAGCCGCCCGTCCTCGTCGAAGTGCCCGACGTCGCCGGTGCTCATCAGGCCGCGCACGATCTCCTTGCCGCCGCCGCCCGTGTAGCCCTCGAACATCATCTCGTTGGCCACGAAGATTCGCCCCTCCTTGCCGCGCTGCACCTCGCGCCCGTCCGCGTCGAGCAGCTTGACGACCGTGCCGGTCGGCGGCCTGCCCGCCGTCCCCGGCGCCGCGCGCAGATCCTCGGGTGTGGCGATCGTCGCCCACGCGACCTCGGTGGAGCCGTACAGGTTGTAGAGGATCTCGCCGAAGGTGTCCATCGCGCGGGTGGCCATCTCCCCCGGCAGCGCCGATCCGCTCAGCGCGATCACCTCCAGGCAGCGCAGGTCATAGCGCGCGATCGTCTCGGGCCCCAGGTCGAGGATGCGCTGCAGCATCACCGGCACCAGCGCGAGCGCGCTCGCGCGCTGCTCGGCGACCGCCTTCAGCGTCTCCTCCGGGTCGAACTTGCGGCGCAGCACCAGCGTCGAGGCGAGCGGCAGCGCCAGCGTGAAGTGGGCGAACCCCCATGAGTGGAACATCGGCGCCGCGACCATCGTGGTCTGACGCGCCTTCAACGGGATCTTCGAGAACAGCGCAGCCACCGGGTCGAGCGAGTCGGGCTGCTTGCGCGCCGCGCCCTTGGGGGTGCCGGTCGTTCCCGACGTCAGGATCACCACGCGCCCCTTCTCGATCGGGGGCCGCGGCTCGGATGGATCCCCGCACGCGATCAGATCCTCCAGCAGCGGGTCCGACGGGGCGGCTCCGGGCTCGCTCCAGGCGATGAAGCGCTTCCTGTCCGTGGCCCCCTCGCGGATCAGCTCGGCGAACTCTTCGTCGTAGATCACAGCCGCGGGGTCCTCGCGCGCGAGCACGTCCGTGATCTGCGGACCGGCGAAGGCGGTGTTGAGATACAGGGCGCCGGCGCCCAGCTTCGAGCAGGCGACCGTCGCGTCGATGAAGCCGCGGTGGTTGCGGCACATGATCGCCACGGCGTCCTGTTCGGCGATCCCCGCGCGCTGCAGCTCGTGGGCGAGCGCGTTGGTGCGCACGTCAAGATCCTCGAAGCTCAGCGTCCCGCGCTCGTCCACGACCGCCGCGCACTGCGGGTAGCGGATCGCCGAGGCCGTGTAGGCGGCCGCCGGCGTGGGTCCCCAGCGGAGCAGCGCTGCCAGCGAGCGCACCGCCTTGTCGGGCCGGGTCGGCGCCACCATGCCGGTGCCAAGCAGCGTCTTGGCGACGAACAGCTTGTACCTGAGCGTCTGCGCGTTCACGTGCTGACCCTACCCAAAAACCCGCCAAGCAAGCCACATCTCGGAGACGCTCGCGTGCGGCGGGGGATGCGGGTCCTGGACCGTCGCGGGGGCGGCGCGAGCCTTCCAGCGCTCGCGGCCGGCTGCTACAGCTAGCTGACTTCCGCCGGCTCGTCCTTGCCCTGCAGCCGCTCGCGTCCACGCTGAACCGCGGCGATGAACTTCGACAGGTTGACCTCGAGCGTGTTCAGGATCTCGTCCGCGTAGTCCTCCGCGCCGAGACGGATCTCGCGCTCGCGGGCGCGGGCGTCCTCGACGATGTCCTCCGCCGCGCGCTCCGCCTGCTTGGTGACCTCCTCCTCGCCCACCAGGCGCTCCTGGCGCTCGCGCGCGTCCTTGATGATCCGCTCGGCCTCCTTCTTGGCCTCCGCGAGCATCTCCTGGCGCTCCTTGACGATCCAGCGCGCCTGCTTGATCTCCTCGG
>DAINPC010000168.1:0-5181 GCA_036743695.1 Solirubrobacteraceae bacterium
GCCTACTTCAGTTGGTAAAGTGACCGTTGAATGGCCGTGGATGAGACATGTCCGGTGTGCTTGACCGCACAGATCGTGTGCGGCAAGTGGACGCTGCTGCTCGTTCGCGACCTCGCCGAGGGTCACTCGCGGTTCTGTGAGCTGGAACGCTCGCTGGCGGGGATCAGCCCGCGCACGCTGTCGCTGCGGCTGCGCGCGCTGGAGGAGGAGGGCATCGTCGAGCGCGACACCTTCCCCGAGGTGCCGCCGCGCGTCGAGTACGCGCTGACCGAGAAGGGTCGAGCGCTGCTGCCGATCATCGACGACATGCGCGCATACGGCGAAGACTGGCTCGGTGCGGAGTGCGCCGAGATCGGCCAGCAGGACCTCGTAGTCGCCTAGACAGGGCCGCGGACGCTGCAAGACCCGGTGCGCCGGGCAGGAGGGCACCGCCCCGGGGCGAAGTGAGCGCAGCATGCGTTCACTCCAGCTCCAGGCCGCGCTCAGCGAGTACGTCGAGGCCGCCGCCGCCCATCTTCACGCCGAGGTCGCCGCTGGCGCCGAGGTAGCCCTCGAGCTGGAACAGCAGACCAGGCGCCGCCGCTCCGGCGGCCCCTCGCTCTACTGCTACCGCCCGCTCACCGGCGAGTTCATCTCCGAGCGGATGGCCGCGCTCGAGCGCCTGCCCGCCTACGCAGAGGCGGCGAGGCTGCTGGCGGGCTTCCCCGGGCTCGGCCGCTACCTGGCGAGCGTGGACGCCGACATCGGACGTTCCGCCGGGCAGGCCGGCGTGCGCGCTGCCATCCGCGCGCTGCTGTGCGACGCCCTCTCTGAACAGACCGACTTCGAGCTGGCGCCCGAGCGCCTGCGCGCGGCGCTGGAGCGGCTCGAGGTCTCGGCGCTGTCCAGCACCAGCGAGCTGACGCTCCTCGCCACCCTGCACGGGCTGACCATCACCTCCGCCGAGCTGGCCCTGACCGCGGGGCTCACCATCGCCCAGCCGCACGCGCTCGCCGGGCTGCCCGCCGGTGCCGTGGGCGCCGGCGAGGGTGAAGCGGGCGGGCACCTGGTCGTGGTGCTCGCAGCTGAGGACGACGAGCCGCGCGAGGCGCTCGCCCGTGGACGCGAGGTGCTCAACGACCTGCTGCGCGCGCTGCGTCTGTTCGGCGACGGCCGCGTGAGTCTGGGAGCGCTCGCCTGGGCCCGTGTCGGCAGCGGCGCCTGGAATCCACTGGCCCTGGGCGCGGGGGGGCGCCCGCACGGGATGCTGGTGGTGACCGCCGAGCAGGAGGACGAGCTGCGTGCGTTCTGCAACCTCGTGTCCCGTCGCGCCCCGCACGGCAACGAGCTGGCCTGGGCGCTGCGGCGCTTCGAGCTCGGCTGCGAGCGCCACAGCCCACATGAGGCGCTCAGCGATCATCTGCTCGCCCTGCGGGCGCTGCTCGAGCCCGAGGGACCGTCGAGCGGGCGGCTCGCCGGGCGCCTGGCCGCGCTGTGCGCCACGCCTGAGCGCCATCTGGAGCTGACCGAGCGGACCGTCCAGGCAATCGCGCTGGAGCGCGCCGTGGTGGCCGGAAGCGCCGTGGAGCACGCCGCCTCCGAGGCGCTGGCACGAGACACCGCCGATCACCTGCGGGCGTTGCTGCGCGACGTGATCTGTGGTCATCTCGACGCCGACCTGGTCACACTGGCAGACGAGCTGCTGCTCGAGCCCGAGGAGCCGCTGGAGGCCGAGCTGCCGCCGCAGCCCGAGCTGCCGGAGCCCCAGGAGCCGCCCGCTCCCGCCGATCCGTTCTTCGCGGCCGATGCGCCCCTGCACGCCGCGCCCGTGCGCGCCGTGCGCGCGCAGGAGCTATCCGAAGAGATGTTCGGCGATCCTCGCCAGCCCCAGGAGATCCTGGACGTCTTCATCTAGGTGCGGGACCAGGACCGGTTCCCGCTCGCCCAGGGAATCGGACATCCGCGCGATCGTCTGCTCGTCGCGGCGCACCAGCACGTCGAAGTCCGCCAGGTTTGACGCCGCGCGGGCGGCCAGACCCTCGCCCAGCTCGCCCGCCAGGAGCCTCGCCACGTCCTCGACCGAGTGCCCTTGCAGGCCGTCGCTGTGGACGCGGTTGACGATCAGCTCGCCACGGGGCATCCCCTCCGCCGCCAGCCTCTCGGCCAGGTAGGCCGCCTCGCGCGCGGGCTCCGGCTCGGGCGAGGTGACGATCAGGAAGGCCGCCTGCGGCGAGCGCAGCAGGGCGGCCACCGCGCGCGTGCGCTCGCCAAAGCCGTCGATCACGCCCGCGAGCGAGCGGAAGAAGCGGGAGAGCTCGCCGAGCATGTCCACGCCCGTGATGCGCGCGAAGATCGCGAACACCAGCGCCGTGCCGCGGCCGAACAGCCGCGCCGTCAGCCCTCCCGGCGCGAGGAACACCTGCAGCGCGCGTCCGTCCAGGAAGCCGAGCAGGCGGTTGGGCGCCGTCAGGAAGTCCAGCGCGTTGCGCGACGGCGGGGTGTCCAGCACGATCACGTCGAAGTCGTGCTCCTCGTAGAGCTCGTACAGCTTCGCCACTGCGCTCAGCTCGTGCGATCCCGCCACCGCCGTGGAGAGCTCCTCATAGACCGGGTTGGCAAGGATCTCCTCGCGCGCACGCTCATCCGGCGCCAGGCGGGCCACGATCTCATCGAACGTCCGCTTGGCGTCGAGCATCATCGCCCACAGCTCGCCCTCGACCCGCACGCCCGCGCTGCCTGCGCCCGCCAGATCCACCCTGCGGGGCTCTCCCGACAGCTCCTCCAGGCCCAGAGCCGAGGCCAGGCGCTTGGCCGGGTCGATCGTGACCACCGCCACCTTCTGCCCCCGCATCGCAAGGCCCAGCGCCAGCGCCGCCGAGGTTGTCGTCTTGCCGACCCCGCCCGCGCCCACGCAGACGAGTACGCGCTTGCCCTTCACGCGCGCTCGCAGGCCACGCTGCTTGGCGGCAGTCATCTCAGGATCGTAGTTCCCATGCAGGAATACCCCCTCGCCATGCGAATACCGAGCGGACGGCTTTCCATCAATCGAGTATCGGAGCCCCCGTGGAAGGAAAGGCCAAGGTCATCGCGTTCGCCAACCAGAAGGGTGGGGTGGCAAAGACGACGACCACTCTCAACCTCGCCGCCGCCTTTGCGGAGGAGGGGCACCGCGTGCTGTGCGTGGACATGGACCCGCAGGGCAACCTCACCATGTCCCAGGGCATCGACCCGGACACGCTGGAGAAATCGATGTACGACGTGCTCGTCCACAAAGTCTCCATCCGCGAGGTGGTCCGCAAGCGCGAGATCGACATCGCCTGCGCGTCGATCGACTTGGCGGGCGCGGAGATCGCGATGTCGACGATGATCGGCCGCGAGCGCTCGCTGCAGAAGGCTTTCGAGCCGATCCTCGAGGACTACGACTTCATCTGCATCGACACGCCGCCGAGCCTGGGGCTGCTGACGATCAACGCGCTCACCGCCGCCGACAAGGTGATCGTCCCCGTGCAGTGCGAGTATCTGTCGATGCGCGGCCTCATCCAGCTCCAGAACACGCTTGCCATGATTCGTGAGAATCTCAACCCGGGGGTGGACATCGAGGGTATCCTGCCGACGTTGGTGGATTCGCGCACGATCCACGCCAAGGAGGCCATCGAGATCCTCGAGGAAAACTTCGGCGACCGCGTGTTCGCCTCACGCATCCGCAAGACGGTCCGCTTCGCCGAGGCCCCTGTGAAGGGGATGTCGGTCCTCAAGTACGAGCCGGACGGAGTCGCGGCGCAGTCCTACCGCCAACTCGCGCAGGAGGTTCTCACCAATGGCCAATCCTAAGCGCGCGAGCATGCGCGAAGGACCGCTCGCTGCACTGTTCCGCAAGACCGAGGAGGGATCCGAGGGACCGGACGCACAGGCACCCCCCGAGCAGGGCGGCTCCCCGCCCGCGAGCGAGCCCGTCCACGCCCCTGCGCCCGCCCATCCCCGCGAGAGCGGACTTCCCCACCCGGCTCTGGGCGCCTCGCCGCAGCCGCCGCGCGAGGAGGTGCGCGTGCCCTCCCCGAAGGAGCGCCTGCGTCACGCCTTCTCCTCGGAGATCCCCGAGAACGTGCTCGACCGTCCGGCCGCCAGGCGCCCGCTGACGGCGAGGGACGACTACGCCCGCGAGTACCAGTCATCGACCGTTGCGCCCGAGACGATCGGGCGGCCCATCATCCGCGTGGTCGGCGTCGGCGGCGCGGGCGTCAACGCGGTCAACCGCATGGTCGAGGCCGAGGTCGAGGGCATCGAGTTCCTCGCCGTGAACACCGACCTGCAGTCGCTGCAGCAGTCCACCGCGGACCTCACGCTCCACATCGGCGCGGAGCTGACGCGCGGCCTGGGCTCGGGCTCGGACGCCAACATCGGACGCCAGGCCGCGATGGAGGACTACGACCGCATGAAGGCGCTGCTGAAGGGGTCGGACATGATCTTCATCGCCGCCGGCTCCGGCGGCGGCACCGGAACCGGCGCCGCTCCGGTCGTTGCCCGCATCTCACGCGAACTGGGCGCGCTCACCGTCGCGATCGTGACCAAGCCGTTCGGCTTCGAGGGGACCCGCCGCCGCGAGCAGGCCGACCGCGGCGTGGCCGCCCTGGCCGAGGAGGTGGACACCCTGATCGTGGTGCCCAACGACCGCCTGCTCGGCGTGCTGGACAAGCAGACGGCGATGGTCGAGGCGTTTCGCGTCGCCGACGACGTGCTGCGCCAGGGCGTGCAGGGGATCTCAGACCTGGTGACGCTCCCCGGCCTGATCAACCTGGACTTCGCTGACGTGCGCACGATCATGAGCCAGGCCGGCAACGCGCTGCTCGGGATCGGCATGGGCGTGGGCGAGAGCCGCGCCACCGAGGCAGCGCTCCAGGCCGTCTCCTCGCCGCTGCTGGAAACGTCCATGGAGGGCGCCCGCTCGATCCTGCTGTCGATCACCGGCGGCCCCAACCTGTCGCTGTGGGAGGTCAACGAGGCCGCCAAGTCCGTCTCCGAGGCCGCCCACCCGGACGCCAACATCATCTTCGGAGCCATGGTCGACGAGAAGCTCGACGACCAGGTGTGGGTCACCGTCGTGGCCACCGGCTACGGCGACGAGGGCCGGCGCAAGAGCCTCGGCCGCCTCAAAGAGCCCGCCGCCGGCGAGGTCAGGGTCCAGCGCGCCGCGCCGGCGCGCCC
>DAINPC010000169.1:0-3317 GCA_036743695.1 Solirubrobacteraceae bacterium
AGCCCTCGCGCTCGAGCGCACGGGAGAACGGCTCGGAGATCGACTTCTCGTCCTCTACCAGCAGCACGCGATCGCCGCCGGCACTCGGGTAGACAACCGTGCCGCCCATCTCAGGATGAATGTAGTGCTTCCGGGATGCGCGGCCTGCCGCGACCCCGCCGGGCCCGCCGCGGGGAGCGCCGCGCCGGGCGCGCCGGGAGGGCGTACGGGCCCGCGGAGGATTTCCTCGCAAGATGCGCGGAGAGCGTGCGTCGAGGCCTTGCATGCGGCTCGCTCTCCTCCTATGTTGCTCGCAGACGCGGTTCCGAGCCGTCAAGAGCGAGGCCACTGAGGTGTGAGGCCGCGCCACCCGACCGGAAGGCCCATGGGCCCGATGGAGCGGGTTCCTCGAACGGCTCAGGACCGCGTCGCTTTCGTTCTTCGGGCGAGACTGCCTGCGGCACGCGTAGCGCCCGGCGGCCAGATCCGCCGCCGCTTGGACGCGCTCGGGTCACGCGGCGCGTGTGGCCCAGCACCGGCCGATGTCATACTCGACCGGCGATGCGTGCGCTCGTGCAGAGGGTCAGCCGGGCGGCCGTGAGCGTGGACGATCGGATCCACGCGGAGATCGGGCCCGGACTGCTGGTGCTGCTGGGAATCGCGCACGGGGACGACGACGCCGCCGCCGACCGCCTGGCCGAGAAGGTCCGCGCGCTGCGCGTCTTCGCCGACGCTGAGGGTCACATCAACGACGCGCTCGGCGAGCGCGAGATCCTGTGCGTGAGCCAGTTCACGCTGTACGCCGATACCCGGCGCGGCAACCGTCCGAGCTTCATGGCGGCCGCCCGTCCCGAGCAGGCCGAGCCGCTGTACGAGCGCTTCTGCGAGCAGGCGCGCGCCCAGCGTGGCGTGTTCGGCGCGCACATGGCCGTGGAGCTGGTCAACGACGGGCCCGTGACCGTTCTGCTGGAAGCCTGAGGGCGGGCGCCAGGCGCCTCAGAGCGGCGGCGAGCGCGCGGCCCAGCGCTCGGCCCACGCCTGCAGCGGCGCGTAGATCTCCAGCAGTCGCCGGCCCTCGCCCGAGAGCCGGTAGCCGCCGCTGCCCAGCTCGACGATCTCTGCGCCGCGCAGCTCCTGCAGGCGTTGGTTGAGGACGCTCGAGGACATGCCCTCGCAGCGCGCCTGCAGCTCGCGGAACAGCAGCGGCGCGGCGCGCAGCTCCCAGATCACCCGCAGCGTCCAGCGGCGGCCGAGCAGGTCCAACAGCGCCATGATCGGCCGCCCGCTAGCTGAGCCGCGCGCGGGGCTGCCGGGCACCGGGTCCCGCGCGCCGAGTGCTCCTCGATCGAGCTCGCCGGCGGGCGATGAGCGCGGCGGTCTCCCGCGCGCAGCGCTCATCGGCCCTCGCTTCGCAAACACAAGCAGTAGGCTTTGCGCTGTGAAAACAGAAGCGACATGGATCGGAGTCTAACGCCCCTCACCCACGCCCCGCGGGGGGCCGGGGGCCGAGCCTGAGCGTCGTTGTCGCGGTCCCCGGCGCGCGTCCGATCGAGGGCGCGGCCGACGCGCAGATCGCGGGACCGTCCTGGCGCCGCCAGGACGGTCAATATCTGCGAGATGCTCCAGCCCTTTGACGCGCCTGCCCGCAGCGATCGGCTGCTGCCGTGGATCGCCGCCGAGCGGGCCTTCAGGACGATCGTGCTGCTCGCCGTCGGGCTGGTGCTCGTGAGCCATCCCCACGCCAACTGGGCCAGCGAAATCGCGCATCTGGCCCAGCGGCTGGGACTCAATCCGAAAGGCAACTGGATCCAGAAAATCATCGACAAGGTGAGCAAGATCAACGCCAACCAGGACGTCGTGTTCGGCCTGGTGGCGCTCGCCTATGGCACGCTCGAGGGCGCCGAGGCCTACGGCCTGTGGAGGCGGCGGCGCTGGGGCGAGTGGTTGACCGTCGTGGCGACCTCGCTGCTGTTCATCCCAGAGGTCTGGGAGCTGACCAAAAGCACCACGCTGCTGAAGGTGGGTGCGCTGCTCGTCAACATCGCGGTCGTCGCCTACCTGCTGTCGCGCCTGCGCCGCGACTAGCGCGCGCAGGCGGTCACTCCTCAAAACGCACGCCCGTCACAACCGCGATGAGGGGTATTCTCAGGTGTTGAGCGATGAGGCTCGCTCCATAACCGCGGCGATGCCGCTGATGGCCTCTACGACAACGTCCAACGACGCATCGTGGGAGGTCCGCATATGGAACCAGTTCAACTCGCAGCCATCCTCGCCGGCGCCGTCCTGCTCGCCAGCATGGTCTCGGTCGAGGTCGGCATCTCAGTCGCGCTCGTGGAGCTGGCGCTCGGCGTTGCGCTCGGCAACACGTTCAGCCTCGATCCGAATGCGAGCTGGCTCGTGTTCATCGCCAGCTTCGCCTCCGTCGTGCTCACGTTCCTCGCCGGCGCAGAGGTCGATCCGGACGATTTTCGCGAGCGCTTCGGCGCTTCGATCTCAATCGGCGTCGTCTCCTTCGTCGGCCCGTTCGTGGCGGGCACGCTCGTCGCGCTCGGCCCGCTCGGCTGGAGCACGAAGGCGTCGCTGATCGCCGGCACCGCGCTGTCCACCACGAGTCTCGCCGTCGTCTATGCGGTGCTGGTCGAGACCGGGCTGAACACGGTTAGGGTCGGCAAGCTGATCATGAGCGCCTGTTTCGTGACAGACATGTGCACGGTGATCGCACTGTCGGTGATCTTCATCAAGCCGACCATCTGGTTTCCGGTCTTTCTCATCGTGTCAGTGGCGCTGATCGTGCTGCTGCCGAAGCTCTCGCCCTGGTTCTTCAGACGCTACGGTGACCGCGTCATCGAGCCCGAGATCAAGCTCGTGTTCGTAATCCTCTTCGCGCTGATGGTCCTGGGCAATGAGGCCAACAGCCAAGCGGTGCTGCCGGCGTTCGTGCTTGGCCTGGTGATGTCGCGCCACTACCAGCGACACCAGGAAGAGCAACGGCGCATGCGGGTCGTTGCGTTCGCTTTCCTTACGCCGTTCTTCTTCCTACGCGGCGGCCTGAACGTCTCGCTAGCTGCGGTGATCGCCAATCTCGGCGTGCTCGGCGCGCTGGCTGCGGCAAAGATGATCCCCAAGCTCGGCCTGATCTACCCGCTAGCCCGCCGGCACACCGGCCCAAACGCGACGTTCACGACGCTGCTGATGAGCACTGGGCTTACGTTCGGCACGATCAGCGCGCTCTACGGCCTGAACGCGCACATCATTGACCGCACCCAGTTCTCCCTGCTCGTCACGGTCGTCGTGCTCTCGGCGATCGTCCCAACCGCGATCGCGCAGCGCTGGTTCTC
>DAINPC010000169.1:3417-5181 GCA_036743695.1 Solirubrobacteraceae bacterium
TCATCCTCACCGCGATCGTGCTCGCCGGCCTGGTCGCGTTCGCGCTCTCGCGCCTGGACCTCCCCCGCATCGGCCACGCGCTGATCACCGCGACACCAGGCTGGATCGCGCTCGCGTTCGTGCTGATGGCCTGCTCGCTGGTGCTGCGCTCGATCTCCTGGCACCAGACGCTGCGCGCGGCGCTCCCCGACACCCGGATCCCGCGCAAGCCGGTCCTGAGAGCGACGATGATCGGCGTGCTGGCCTCCGCGGTCTTCCCGGGGCGGATCGGCGAGCCCTCGCGCGTGCTCGTGCTCACGCGCAGGCTGGACGGCCCCAACCGCCGCCTGCTGCCGATCGTGGCGGGCACGGTGTTCTCGCAGACGCTCATCAACCTGCTGGCGCTGGCGATCCTCGCGGCGGTGACCTTCACCAGCGTGCCGCTGCTGCACGGTCGCGTGACCGGCATCGTCGCCGCCGTCACGGTCCCCGTGGCGCTGTGTGCGCTGGTCCTCCTCGGCCCACGGCTGCTCGCGCTTGCTCGCCGCTCGCCGTGGCTGCGCGTGGCGCTGGCGGCCAACGCGATCGGGCGGATGCTGCGCCTGGCCAGGCGCGGGCTGATCGTGTTCGCCCGCCCCCGCTTCGGCGTCCTGGCCGTCGCCTGCCAGCTGGCGGCATGGGCGCTGCAATGGCTCGCCTGCTACGCGGTCATGCTCGCCCTCGGCCTGCAGGGGCAGACGGGGCTCGTCAGCGCGGCCGCGATCCTGCTGGCGGTCAACGTCAGCGCCGTGCTGCCCGCCACCCCGTCGAACGTGGGCGTCTTCCAGGCCGCCTGCCTGGTCGTGCTCGCCGCCTACGGGGTCGGCACGGGGCCCGGCCTCGCCTACGGGATCATCCTCCAGGCGGTCGAGGTGCTGACGGCGCTGGCGCTCGGCGTCCCCGCGCTGCTGGGAGAGAACCTCACCTGGGGGGACATCCGGACCGTCAGCGAGGAGTCAGCCGCCGAGGGCGCGTAGCGACTGGCGCAGCGAGCGGGTCGTCTGCAGGACCGCCGTCGGCTCGTAGCCGCAGTGGGCCATGCAGTTCTCGCAGCGCGGGTCCTTGCCGCGCCCGTAGGAGCTCCAGTCGGTCGTCTCGAGCAGCTCTTTGTAGGTCTCGGTGTAGCCGTCGGCCATCAGGTAGCAGGGCCGCTGCCAGCCGAACAGCGAGTAGCTCGGGATGCCCCAGGCGGTGCAGTCGAATTCGGCCTTGCCCTCGAGGAAGTCGAGGAACAGCGGACTGTGGTTCAGCCGCCACTTCTTGCGCCGGCCGTCGCCGAACGCCTCCTTGAACAGCTTGCGGGTCTCCTTGACGCCAAGGAAGTGCTCCTGGTCGGGGGCTTTCTCATACGCGTAGGCGGGCGAGATCATCATTTCGTCCACCTGCAGGTCGTCGTTGAGGAAGTCCAGCACCTCGCGCACCGTCTTGGGCGAGTCGTGGGTGAAGAACGTGGTGTTGGTCGTCACGCGGAAGCCCGCCGCCTTGGCCGCCTTGATCGCGGAGACCGCCTTGTCGAAGACGCCGTCGCGCTCGACCGAGGCGTCGTGGCGCTCGCGCAGGCCGTCCATGTGCACCGCCCAGGCGAAGTACGGGCTCGGCTTGAAGCTCGCGAGCTTCTTCTCCAGCAGCAGCGCGTTGGTGCACAGGTAGACGAACTTCTTGCGCTTGATCAGCTCCGCCGCGATCACGTGGATCTCGGGGTGGATCAGCGGCTCGCCGCCCGCGATCGAGACCATCGGCGTGCCG
>DAINPC010000170.1:0-5153 GCA_036743695.1 Solirubrobacteraceae bacterium
TGGATCAGCGCCCGCGACGGGCAGGTGCAGACCTCGCCCTTGTTGAACGCGTACAACACGAGGCCCTCGATGGCCTTGTCGAAGAACTCGTCGTCGGCCGCCATGATGTCCTCGAAGAAGATGTTCGGCGACTTGCCGCCCAGCTCGGTGGTCGAGGGGATGATGTTCTGGGCGGCGTACTGCATGATCAGCCGGCCGGTCACCGTCTCGCCGGTGAACGCGATCTTCGCGATCCGCTTGTTCGAGGCCAGCGCCTTGCCGGTCTCCGCCCCGGGGCCATTGACGATGTTGAGCACGCCGGGCGGGAGGATGTCCTGGATCAGCTCGGCGAGCTTGAGGATCGACCACGGCGTCGGGCTCGCCGGCTTGACGACCGTGCAGTTGCCCGCCGCCAGCGCCGGGGCGATCTTCCAGGCGGCCATCAGCAGCGGGAAGTTGAACGGGATGATCTGCCCCACCACGCCGAGCGGCTCGGAGAAGTGGTAGGCGACGGTGTCCTTGTCGATCTCCGAGATCCGGCCCTCCTCAGCGCGGATCACATCGGCGAAGTAGCGGAAGTGGTCGGCGGCGAGCGGGATGTCGGCGGCGAGCGTCTCGCGCACGGGCTTGCCGTTCTCCCAGCTCTCGGCGACCGCGAGCATCTCGAGGTTCTCCTCGATCGCGTCCGCGACCGCATTCAGCACCTGCGAGCGCTCGGTCGTGGAGGCCTCGCCCCAGGCGTCCTTGGCCGCGTGGGCGGCGTCCAGTGCCAGCTCGATGTCCTGGGCGCCGGAATGCGCGACCTCGCAGATCGGCTGGCCGGTGGCGGGTGTCAGGTTCACGCGGTACTCGCCGTCGATCGGAGCGACCCAGTGCCCGCCGATGAAGTTCTCATACCGCTCCTTGCACTCCACGGGACTGCCCGCCCGGCCGGGCGCCTCGAACGTGGTGGACTGCTGGGCTGTGGCCATGGTGATTTCCCTTCGCGATTGATTGCCTGATGCTCAGAGCCGAGGGACGAGTCGCGCCGTACCGCGCTGCCCTCGTCGACTTCGCCGAGACTCCCGCCCGGGGGGGAGGATCTCCCAGCTCGTCACACTGACGTTAGATCCGCCCGGCGTGCCCGGCATCGGGGGCTTCTCCGGGTTGCGGTGCACGCTTCTACGGAGTCGCCGCCTGAGGCGCGCTCGCCGGAGGCGCCCTGCAGGAGGCGAGCCGGTCGTCGAGCGCGAGGGTGAGCTCGACGAGCTGGTCGGCCAGCGGCTGCTCGGTGTCGAGCTCCAGCACGCACGCTGGCTCCAGCTCCTCGAGCGCCTCGAAGCTCCGGTGCTGCTCGGCCACGATCTCCGGTGTGGCGTCCGATACGCGCCCGGCCTCGCGCAGACGCCGCCGGGCACGCTCGACGGCGACCGCAACCGGCACGCGGCAGCGCACCACCAGCCTGGTCGCGCCCGCCTGATCGGTGTCCCGGAACAGCGCGGCGCGAGCGGCGCGCGAGCGGCAGGTGGCATCCACGATCACCCCGCCGCCGCCTACGAGCGCGCGCCGGGCCTCCTGGCCGAGCTGCCGGTATGTGGCTCGGGTGAACTGCGCGCTGTAGTGCTCGGGCGCCGCACGCGCGGTGGCGGGCAGGCCGGCTGCCCGCTTGCGCACGGTGTCCGAGGACAGCACCGCCAGCCCCGAGCGGCGCGAGATCTCCGCCGCCAGCGTCGACTTGCCGCTTGCCGCGGGGCCGCACACGAGCACCGCCACGGGCGCTCTCGCGCGCCAGCACAGCCGCTCGCCGAGCGTCCACATGGCATCCGCGCGTGCGAGCTGCTCCAGGCGGGCCTCGCCCGTGCGCTCGCTCGCGGCGATCAACGCGACCTTTGCGCGGATCAGCGCGTGGTGGGCGGCGTAGAAGGACGCCAGCGCGTCGCTGCCCGGGTCCATGCCCTCCCGCCGGTAGGCCGCGATCAACTCCTCCGCGGCCCAGCGCTGCCCGCACGCCTCCAGGTCCATGGTCAGAAAGGCCAGGTCGCAGGCGAGATCCGTCTGGCGCAGCGACGGGTCGAACTCCACGCGATCGACGACGCGAATGCTCGGGCGCACGAGCACGTGCTCGCAGCGGAGATCGCCATGCCCGTCGCGGATCAGCCCCGCGCGCCTGCGCGCCAGGATCTCCGGTTCGTGCGCGCGCGCGAACGCCTCGCCGAAGCCGTCCGCCACGTCCAGGCGCCAGCCGAGGCCGCGGCAGGCGGCGGCGAGCCCGCGGACGTTCTCGCGCCACATCTCCAGCACCTCCCGCGGCCCGCCGCCGGGCGCCACGGCAGCGGCGCGGTGGAACTCCGCCACGCGCTGCGCGACTGCGGCGAGGTGCTCGGGGCGCAGGGCGCCGGCGGCGATCAGCCCGGCGAGCGAGTCAGAGGCGCTGAAGCTGCGCATCTCCACCACGTACTCGACCGCCTCGGGGTCGTGCTCGCGCGCGAGCTCGAAGCCGGCGCCGCTGCGGACGATGGCGCACACGCCGAGATAGATGTCCGGCGCGAGCTCGCGGTTGACCCGTACCTCCTCGCGGCAGGCGGCGTGCCTGCGCGCGAGCGTGCGGTAGTCGAGGAATCCCAGCGCCACCGGCTTCTTGATCTTGTAGGCGCGCGCGCCCGTCACGAACACCCACGAGGCGTGCGTCTCGTGCACGGCCACCGGTGTCTGCAGGCAATAGGTCGCGGGGTCCGCCAGCGCTTGCAGGAGCGCGGGGTCGCTGCATCCGGGGCGAGCTGGCTCGCCGCGATCTATCCGGGTCGTGGACGGCGAGCGCATCTGTGCCGACTTTCGTGTTTCGATGGCGGTCTGCGCAGGATCCTGATCGAGGCGGCCCGCCCGAGCATCCGTGAAATCCCGCATCGCACGGGGGGACTCGCGCGGAGCATCGACGGAAACACACGGATGACCGGCGTGCCCCGACAGGCGAGGGTAGGCGTCGTGAGCCGAACCGCCGGAACCGCCGCGCCTGCCGCCGCCAGCAGCACCGACGCACCGACGCCGGTCGACTTCATCAGGTCGTTCGCCGAGCTCGGCAGTGGGGACGTGGACTATGCGGGCGGCAAGGGCGCGAACCTCGGCGAGCTGACGCGGGCGGGTCTGCCGGTCCCGGCGGGCTTCGTGGTCGGCGCCCCGGCCTACGCGGCGTTCTGCCAGGAGACGGGCCTGCGCGGCCGGCTCGACGAGCTGCTTGCCGGCGTGGACGTGGAGGACGGAGCGGCGCTGGAGGCGGCTTCGGCGGCCGCCCGCCAGGCGGTCATCGACGCGTCGATGACGAAGCCGCTGCGCGAGGCGATCCTCGGCGCCTACCGCGATCTCGCGGCAGCGGACGGGGCCGGCGGGGATGCGGACGTGGCGGTCGCGGTGCGCTCCTCGGCGACGGCCGAGGACACCGCCTCGGCGTCGTTCGCGGGCATGAACGAAACCTTCCTGAACACGCGCGGCGCCGACGCTGTGATCGACGCGGTCAAACGCTGCTGGGTGTCGCTGTTCGGCGCGCGCACGATCTACTACCGCGGCCGCCGCGGCTTCAGCCAGGCGGACATGGACATCGCGGTGGTCGTGCAGATCCAGATTCCCTCTACCCGCGCGGGCGTGATGTTCACGGAGGACCCCTCCGGCGGCGAGCGCGACCATCTGGTGATCGAGGGCTCCTTCGGCCTGGGCGAGGCGGTGGTCTCGGGCAGCGTCTCGCCCGACCGCTACGTGGTGCGCAAGAGCGACCTCACGATCACCACGCGCTCGGTGCGCCCCAAGGAGCTGGCGATCGAACCGGCGGAGGGTGGCGGCACGCTTACGCGCGAGCTGAGCCCGCAGGAGAGCACGCAGCCGGTTCTCCAGGACGCGGAGATCACGCAGCTGGCGAAGCTGGGGCTTGCGATCGAGGAGCACTACGGCAGCGCCCAGGACACGGAGTGGTCCTTCGACCCCGACGGGGGCGTGTGGATGCTCCAGAGCCGGCCGATCACCACCGGCGCCGGTGGCGTCGATCACGCCCCCGAGGTGGTGCTGGTGCGCGGCCTCGGCGCGGCTCCCGGTCGCGCGAGCGGCGGCGTGCGCGTGCTGGCGGACCCGCACGACACCGCTGCGTTCCACGACGGCGACGTGCTGGTCGCGCACATGACCACGCCGGACTGGGTGCCGCTGATGCGCAAGGCCGCAGCGATCGTGACGGACTCGGGCGGGATGACCTGCCACGCGGCGATCGTCACGCGCGAGCTGGGGATCCCCTGCATCGTCGGCACGGGCAATGCCACCAGGACGCTTCGAGACGATGAGATCGTGACCGTGGACGCCACCCACGGCACCGTGCTCCAGGGCGCCGTGGCCGCCGAGCCGGCTGACGCCGGCGCCTCCGCGGTCGCCGGCGGAGCCGGCGCGCCATCGCCGGTGACGGCCACGCGGCTGCTGGTGAACCTCTCAGAGCCCTCCCAGGTGCAGCGCACGTCGAGCCTCGACGTGGACGGCGTGGGCCTGCTGCGAGCCGAGCTGATGGTGATCGAGGCGCTCGAAGGCACGCACCCGCGGCAGCTGATCGAGGAGGGGCGCGGCGAGGAGTTCGTGGCGCGGATGGCCGACGCCCTGAACACGTTCGCGGCGGGGTTCACCCCACGGCCGGTGACCTACCGCACGATCGACTTCCGCACCAACGAGTTCCGCAACCTTCGCGGCGGCGAGCGCTTCGAGCCGCAGGAGGCCAACCCCATGATCGGCTACCGCGGCGCGCTGCGCTACGTCCAGGAGCCAGAGGTCTTCGCGCTGGAGATGCAGGCCGTCCGCCGCGTGTGGGACGCCGGCCACGAGAACTTCCACGTGATGCTGCCGTTCGTCAGGACCGCCTCGGAGCTGGAACGCTGCCGCGCGCTCGTCGCCGCCTCGGGGCTGCTCGATCGCCCCGGCTTCGAGCTGTGGATCATGGCCGAGGTCCCCTCCGTGCTGTTCAACCTCGAGCGCTACGCCAGGCTCGGCATCGCCGGCATCTCGATCGGATCCAACGACCTGACCCAGCTGATGCTGGGCGCGGACCGCGACTCGGAGGTGCTGGCGGCGACCTTCGACGAGCGCGATCCGGCGGTGCTCGACTACCTCGCCGCGCTGATCCCCCGCGCCCGCGCGCTCGGCCTGCGGACCTCCATCTGCGGGCAGGCGCCGTC
>DAINPC010000171.1:0-5149 GCA_036743695.1 Solirubrobacteraceae bacterium
ACCCAGTTCCTGAAGCTGTTCGGGCTGCGCAGCCTCCAGGAGCTGCCCGACATCGTCCGCTGGGACCCAACGCCCGAGGAGCAGGCCGAGCTGCGCGAGCGCCTGCTGCGCGCCGGCGAGGCGCGGGCGGGCGGCGGCTCGGCCGAAAGCTAGGCCGCGCGCGCGGCCAGCTGGCCGCAGGCGGCCGCGATGTCGCGCCCGCGCGTGAGCCGCACCGTGGCGGGCACACCGCGCGCTTCCAGCGCAGCGCGAAACGCAGCGATCGCCTCGCGTCCGGACCCCGTGAAGGACGAGTCGGTCGGGTTGAACGGGATCAGGTTGACCTTGAAGATCGGCTGCCCTCCGTGCGAGCGATCGCCCGCGCCCGATCCGTTGAGCACGCGCGCCAGCTCCAGCGCCTGCTCGTAGCGGTCGTTCACGCCCGCCAGCATCACGTACTCGACGAACACCCGCCGGCGCCTGCGCGCGTAGAACGCGCGGCACGCCTCGATCACGTCCGCCAGCGGGTAGCGGTCGTTGACCGGCATCAGCTGCGAGCGCAGCCCTTCCTCCGCCGCGTGCAGCGACAGCGCCAGGCGCACGGGCATGTCGCACTCGGTGAGCCGTTCGATCCCCGGTATCCAGCCGACCGTGGAGATCGTGGTGCGCCGGTGTGTGATGCCGATCTCCGGCAGGCGCTCGCAGGCCCCGAGCACGGCGTCGAGGTTCAGCATCGGCTCGCCCATGCCCATGAACACGCAGTGGTCGATCGCTTCGATGCGGCGGAAGTGCAGCGCCTGCTCGACGATCTCCGAGGCGCTCAGGTTGCGCGCGAAGCGCATCGCGCCGGTCGCGCAGAAGCTGCAGGTCAGCGGGCAGCCCGACTGCGAGGAGACGCAGATCGAGCGGCGTCCGTCGCGGAAGCGCATCAGCACCGCCTCCAGCGCCCGCCCGTCGGCCGTGGCGAACAGCGCCTTCAGCGTGCCGTCGCTGGAAGTCGCCTGCTCGGAGACGCTGAGGCAGGAGAACGGCAGATCGCGCGCCAGCGCGTGGCGCAGCGCCGCGGGGATGTCGGTCATCTCCTCATAGGCGCGCGCGCCCCGCGCCGCCCAGGAGAACACCTGGCGGGCGCGGAAGCGTGGCTCGCCGAGGTCGGCGAGCGTCTGGTCGAGCATCTGGAGATCCATGTTCTTCTCAGCCCGCCGCTGCGGCTGCACGCCTCCTATGGTTGCAGCAGATGAGCCCCGCCACCGAGCAGCGACCGTGCGACTAGGCAAGTACCTCGCCCACGCAGGGGTCGCCTCCAGGCGCTCTGCCGAGGAGCTGATCGCCGCCGGGCGGGTCACCGTGGCGGGGGAGATCGTCACCGACCCCGCACGCGACGTCGGCGAGGACAGCGCCGTCGCCCTCGACGGACGCACGCTCGCTGGAGCCGAGCCGCGCGTGCTCTACGCGATGAACAAGCCCGTCGGGGTGCTCTCCACCGCCCGCGACACCCATGGCCGCCCGACCGTGCTCGACCTGCTGCCCGCGGACGGGCTGCGCCTCTATCCGATCGGGCGCCTGGACGCGGACAGCAGCGGCCTGATCCTGCTCAGCAATGACGGCGAGCTGGCCAACCGGCTCACGCACCCGCGCTTTCAGGTGCCCAAGACCTACCGCGCACGGGTCGGCGGGGGACGCGTCGCCCGCGCCGCGCTCGACGCGCTGCGCGCCGGCGTGGAGCTCGAGGACGGGCCCACCGCGCCGGCCCGCGTGCGACGCGTGGAGGAAGGCCTGATCGAGCTGACCATCCACGAAGGGCGCAATCGCCAGGTGCGGCGCATGTGTGAGGCCGTCGGGCATCCGGTGCTGGAGCTGGTGCGCACGGGCTTCGGTCCGCTCTCGCTCGGGAGCCTGCAGCCCGGCGAGCACCGGCGCCTGCGCGAGGCCGAGGTGGAGCGCCTGCGCGCGCTCTCCCTCTGACACAATCGCGCCCCATGCGACTGTTCGCCCTGCGGGGTGCCACCAGTGTCGAGCGCAACGACGCGCAGCAGATCCTGGACGCGACCACCGAGCTGATGCAGGCGATCACCGTCGGCAACGGGCTGAGCACCGAGCGCGTCGTCAGCTGCATCTTCACCGTCACAGACGACCTCAACGCCGAGTTCCCCGCGGTCGCCGCACGCGCAGTCGGCTTCGAGCACGTGCCGCTGCTGTGCGCCCGCGAGATCCCTGTCCCGGGGTCCATGCCACACGTCATCAGGGTGCTGCTGCACTACTACGCCGAGGAGGGCCACGAGCCCGTGCACGTCTATCTCGGCGAGGCGCGCGGGCTGCGCACCGACCTACGCGCCGCCCAGTAGCCGCACGCGCCGCGACGGCGCCCGGCATCGGCGCTCGGCGAGCGGCACAATGTGGCGCGTGGCGATCGAGTTCTCAGAGCGCATCCGGCGCATCCCCTCATATCCGGCCGCGGGCGGCTACGCGCTACAGGCGCCGCTCGTGCGCCTGGCCAGCAACGAGTCGCCGTTCCCGCCGCTGGCCGAGGTGCGCGCCGCGATCGAGCGGGCGCTGCCCACCCTCAACCGCTACCCCGACCCCTCCAACTCGCTGCTGCGCCGCCGCCTGAGCGAGCGCTACGGGGTGCCGAGCGCCCGGATCGCGATCGGCAACGGCTCCTGCGACATCCTGCTGGCCGCAGGTGAGGCGTTGCTGGACCCGGGAGCCGAGGTCCTCTACGCGTGGCCGTCCTTCTCCGTCTACCCGCATCTCGCCGCCGCCTCCGGCGCACGCGCCGTGACCGTGGCGCTCGATGACGCCGAGCGCCACGACCTCGAGGCGATGCTGCGCGAGATCACAGTCGCCACCAGGCTCGTGCTGGTGTGCAACCCCAACAACCCCACCAGCACCGCCATCCCGCTGGCGGACATCGCCGGCTTCCTCGCGGAGGTGCCCGCACACGTGTGCGTGATCCTCGATGAGGCCTACTGCGAGTTCAACCTGCTGGAGGACCCGGACGCCTCCATCGAGCTGCTCGACGCGCACCCGAACCTGGCGCTGCTGCGCACCTTCTCCAAGGTCCACGGCCTGTGCGGGCTGCGCGTCGGCTTCGCGCTGTGCGGTTCGCAGGAGCTGCCGCGCGCCCTGGACCAGGTGCGCCAGCCGTTCTTCTGCAACGCCCTCGCCCAGGCCGCCGCGCTCGAGTCCCTCTCCCACCAGGACGAGGTCATCGAGCGGGTCACGCGGACCGTCGCCGAGCGGATCTCCGTCGAGGAGCGCCTCCACGCGCTCGGCATCCACGCCGCCGAGTCGCAGGCGAACTTCTGCTGGCTGGCGCTCGGCTCCGAGCGCGACGAGGCCGAGATCGTGCGCGGCCTGCACGAGCGGGGCGTGCTCGTGCGCGCCGGTGCAGCCCTCGGCAGCGCCACGCCCGCGCTGCGCGTCACCTACGGGCTGCCCGAGGAGAACAGGCGCTTCATCGACGCGCTCGCCGAGGTGCTCGCGCTCGCCCCGAGCTCCCGCTGAGCGAGGCCACGCGGCGGGACCAACTTCACCGAGCCCGATCCGGACTCGACCTGCAGTTGTCTCCCAATCCTTTACCGCAGCTCGATTGTCTGCTACAAAGGGCTTCGGATGATCATCAGCGCAACGGCATCACTTCGCACTCACCTCACGCCCGTCGCCTGGTCGTCCTGCTACGCCTGGCGATTTAGCTAGGCGCTTCGGCCTCCACCCGTTCGTGAGCGGGTGCCGGCGGCCGCATCGGGTCCCGCCGCGCGGAGACCAAGCGCCACCCACGCGGGCGCCCTGCCCGTCCTCCTCACGAGCAGCCGCTGGCGGACAGCCAGCACCTAACATGCCCAGGCGTCAGTGAAAGGATGAGTCAATGATGATCGTCATGAGAGAGACCGCAACACCGGAGGAGGTGGATGCGGTGATGGCCAAGATCGAGCGTGCCGGTGCGCACGCACACCGCAGCGCGGGCGCGCGCGTCACCGTGATCGGCGCGATCGGCGACGTCGAGCAGGACGCGAACGTCGCCGGCCTCGGCCTGGAGGGCCAGCCGGGGGTGGACCGGGTGGTGCCGATCCTCAAGCCCTACAAGCTCGCCTCCGCGCAGATCACCCACGGCGAGCGCACCGTGATCGACATCGAAGGGCGCAAGATCGGGGGCGATAGCTTCGCGCTGATCGCCGGGCCGTGCACCGTGGAGTCGCGCGATCAGACGCTGCAGACCGCCGCTGTGGTGCGCGACGCAGGCGCCACGCTGCTGCGCGGCGGCGCCTACAAGCCGCGCACCTCCCCCTACGCCTTCCAGGGCCTGGGGCAGGAGGGGCTGCGGCTGCTGGCCGAGGCCAAGGCCGAGACGGGCCTGCCGATCGTCACCGAGCTGATGGACATGCGCGACATGGACGCCGTGCTGGAGGTCGCCGACGTGGTGCAGATCGGCGCGCGCAACATGCAGAACTACCCGCTGCTGGCCGAGATCGGGCGCTCCGGGCGCCCCGCGCTGCTCAAGCGCGGGCTGTCCTCCACGCTCGATGAGCTGCTGATGGCGGCCGAGTACATCCTCAAGGAAGGCAACCCCAACGTGATGCTCTGCGAGCGCGGCATCCGCACGTTCGAGACCGCCTACCGTTTCACGCTCGACCTGATGGCGGTGCCGGTGCTCAAGGAGCTCTCGCATCTGCCGGTGATCGTGGATCCCAGCCACGCGGCCGGACGGCGCGATCTCGTGCTGCCGCTGTCCTTGGCGGCGGCGGCTGTCGGCGCGGACGGCATCATCGTCGAGGTCCACCCCAATCCAGACGAGGCGATCTGCGACGGACCGCAGGCGCTGCGTGCCGATGACTTCGCTGAGTACGCGCTCGCGGTGCAGCGCGCCGCGGCGCTGGCCGGCAAGGCGCTCAGCGCCGTCTGATGGGCCTCCGGGTCCGAGCGTGAGGGTCGCGGTTCTCGGACTCGGGCTGATCGGTGGATCGATCGGCCTGGCCGCGCGCGGGCGGTCAGGTGTGGAGGTGTGCGGCTATGACCCCGACCCGCGTGTGCGTGCCAGCGCCCTGCAGCTGGGTGCAATCGACGAGCAGGCGGCGGACATCCCCGGTGCGGTGCGTGACGCGGACGTGGTGTTCGTGGCGGCACCGGTGGGCGCGCTCGGGGAGACCGTGCATGCGGCGCTCGCCGGCGC
>DAINPC010000172.1:0-5147 GCA_036743695.1 Solirubrobacteraceae bacterium
ACTCCGACACCGCCGAGCCAGCCCTCCGGGCTGTGCGCCCGACCGCCATGGATCCCGCGAGCGGGCTGACCGCCCCCCTCCAACCAGGAGCCTCCGCGTCGAGAGCGGCCGTCCGGGCGCCGGGATGGTGGGCGCGGCTGCGCGCAGACCCCATGCGCATGACCGCCGTGCGCGAGAGCTGGCGGGCGCTGTGGAGCTCTCGCCTGCTCGTGTGGGTCGCGGGCGTGGGAACGCTCGTGGCGTTCGGCTTCGGGCCGGTGCGCAGCGCCTTCAACCCCCCGGGCGTGACCAGGGGGTTTGGCTGGCTCGGCGATCTGCTGGCGGCTCCGGCGGCTCGCTGGGACGCGGCCTGGTATCTGGTGATCGCGCACTACGGCTACCGTCCGGACCTCGGCGCGTTCATCTCCTCGCGCACGGCCTTCTTTCCCCTGTATCCGCTCGGCCTGCGGGCGATCGCCTCGCTCGGCGCTCCGCCGGTGCTCGCCGGCGTGCTGCTCTCGCTGCTGGCGCTGTCGCTGGCGCTGTATGGAGTCCATCGCCTGACCACGTTCGAGCTCGGGGCCTGCGAGCGCATGTCCGGCGCGCGTGGGCGCGTGCCGCAGGCGGCGCGCCTGGCGGTGCTGCTGACGGCGTTCGCGCCGATGGCCCTCTACCTCTCGGCGGTCTACACGGAGTCGCTGTACCTGGCGCTGTCGGTCGGCGTGTTCTGGAGCGCGCGCAACGGGCGCTGGATGTGGGTGGGCATCCTCGGCGCGCTGGCGTGCGCCACCCGCAGCACCGGCCTGGTGCTGCTGCTGCCGGTGGCGATGATCTACCTGTACGGCCCGCGCGAGGACCGCCCCGCGGACTTCGAGCCCGCGCGGGGCTCGCGGCTGCGGCCGCGCCACAGGCTGCGGCGCGAGGCGCTGTGGCTCGCGCTGGTGCCGCTCGGGATGCTCGCCTTCTGCGCTTTTCTGGGGCTCTCCGGCGGAGACGCGCTGGCGCCGTTTCACGCCCAGGACATCTGGGGCCGGCACTTCGCCGGTCCCTACGTAGGCGTGTGGGACGGGGTCAGGGCCGCCTTCGAGGGCGCTCGCCAGCTGCTGTCCTTCCAGCGCCAGCACGTCTATTTCCCAACCGCAGGTGGCAGCCCGTTCGTGGACGCTGGGCACAACCTGATCCTGCTCGCGTTCCTGCTTGCGGCGATCGCCGCGACGGTGGGCGTGCTGCGCACGCTCCCGCTCGCCTACGGCGCCTATGTGATCGCCGCCCTGGCGCTCCCGCTCTCCTACCCCGTGGCCGCCCAGCCGTTGATGTCGCTGCCGCGCTTCCTTCTGGTTCTGTTCCCGCTTGGCATCTGGCTGGCGGCCTGGTTGACCGAGCATCCGCGCGCCCAGCGCCCGGCGCTGGCCGGCTCGGCAGCGCTGCTGGCGTTCTTCACCGCCCAGTTCGCCACCTGGCACTGGGTGGCCTAGCGATGGACGAGCCCACGCCGACGGAGGGTCGGGCCTTGGAGGTCGCGCACGCCGCGGACCTCGCCAGCGCGCGCGCCCGACCCCCTGTGGACGCTGCCCTGGAGGAGCCGCGGGAGGGCGACCGGGCACGCTCGCCGGACACGGGCTGGCCGGGGTGGAGCGCTCCGGTGGCGCTCTTCGCCGGACTGGCGCTCGCGCTGCTCGGCGGTCTCGCCGTGGATCTCCCGGCGCTGGCGCTCGGGGTGAACCTGTCGAGCGAACACACGCCGCCCGGGCTGGCGATCGCGGACACGGTGGTGCAGGACATCGCGTTCGTGCTGGCGGCGGTCTACTGCGCGCACCTGGGGGGACGGGCCGTGCGCTCGTGGCAGTTCGGCCTACGCCCCCCCGGCGTGGGCTGGTGGACGGCCGCACGCCTGGTGGCGCTGCTGCTGGTTGCGTTCGTCGTGCTCAGCGTGGTGTGGAGCGAACTGTTCAATCCGAGCAGGGAGGAACTGCTCAAGCAGCTCGGCTCCAACGAAGGCGCGGCGCTGCTGCTGCTCAGCGCTGGGCTGACGTGCGTGGTGGCGCCGATCTGCGAGGAGCTGCTGTTCCGCGGCTTCATCTTCACGGCGCTGCGCAACTGGCGGGGCACGCTGCCCGCGGCGCTGATCACGGCGGTGCTGTTCGGCGGCGTTCACGTTGGCTCGGCACCCGCGCTCGACCTGGTGCCGCTGGCCGGGCTGGGCTTCGGGCTGTGCCTGCTGTATCGCTGGACGGGCTCGCTGTATCCGTCGATCGCGGCGCACTCGTTGAACAACTCGATCGCCTTCTCCAGCCTGGAGAGCTGGGGCTGGCAGGCGCCGGTGCTGATGATGAGCGCACTGCTGGCGATCGGAGCGCTGGTGCTGGCCTTCAAGCGTCTCGGTCTCATCGCCCCCGCACGCCGTCTCCCCCGCCTGGGCGCGTAGGATTCCGCCCATGCACAGAGCACTTCACCCGGCTGCCGTGTGCGCAGCGCTCCTGTGCGCGGCCGCCGGGCCCGCGTCGGCCGCCGCCGAAACGGTCGCCGAAACGCCGACGACCTCGACGCCCACGACGACCGTGCCGGTGTCGGCTCCCGCGGCGGCGGGGCGCATCAAGCTGGTGCTGCAGAAGGTCGGCGGAAGCCCGCCGTTCGCGCTGGTCGGGGGCAGGGTCGTGGTGCGCGGGACCGTCACGCCGTACGTGGGCGGGCAGGCCGTGAAGGTCAGCTTCTACCGCGAAGGGCGCAAGGTCGAGGTCAAGCGGGTGAGCGTGCTCGCCCTGGGCAACGGGGCGGGCCAGTTCCACGTCAACTTCACCAGCGCCCACGCCGGCCTGGTGCAGGCGCGCGCCGCGCACTACGCAACGCCCCAGCAGGTCGCGTTCAGCGGCCGCTCACCCGGGGTGACGTTCGTCAACGCCAACCTCGGCTTGGGCGCCCAGGGGCAGTCGGTGCGCCTGCTGCAGTCGGAGCTGGACGTCCTCCGCTACGCCGTGCCGCTGACGGGCGTGCTCGACGAAGGGACGGGTCGCGCGCTGGTGGCCTACCGCAAGATGACGGGCCAGGAACGGATCCCCTACGCGGGCAGGAAGGTCTTTGAGCTGCTGGAGCGCGGCGCGGGCAGCTTCCACGTGCGCTACCCGCGCGACGGCCGCCATGTCGAGGCCGACCTGACCAGGCAGGTGCTGGCGGAGATCGAACCTGGAGGCCGCGTGCGCAGCCTCTACACGATGAGCTCCGGCAAGCCCTCCACGCCGACGGTGATCGGGCGCTTTCGCGTCTACATCAAGTCATTCGGGACCAACAGCGAGGGCATGGTCGACTCCAACTACTTCATCCGCGGCTACGCCATCCACGGGTACGCGGAAGTCCCCACCCACGCCGCCAGCCACGGCTGCCTGCGCGTGCCGATTCCGGACGCCGCGGCGATCTACTCGTGGGTGCAGCAGGGGATGCCGGTTGACGTCTACAACGAGGAAGGCGGCGGCAGCCACACCGTCCGCGGCAACGCCGGGCCGTAGCGCCGGCTGCTCACGCCGCGCCGTGGGTGGGCCGGCCGCGGCTAGTCAGACCCTGACGCGGAGCGCCCGCGCGATGTAGCCGAGCCCGAAGCCGTAGACGACGAGCGCGAGCAGCAGCTCCACGATCCGCGTGGCCCATTCGCTGCTGGAGCCCGACATCACGCCGGCGAATGGCGAGGTGAGCTGCCCGGAGGCTTCGTCGAGCGCCTTGTGCACGGCGCCCTTGTGGCCAGTGGAGCCTTGGCTGCCGCCTTGGGTGCTGGCACTGCCGACGACCTGTTCCTGCTGGTGGCCCGACGCGGTCTTGGTCTGCTGGACCGCGAACGTCACGAACGACGCGATCACGATCAGACAGATCACAAACGCGGCCAGCCTGAGCAATCGGACGATCGAGGAGGTCACACCGCTAGATTAGGTTCCGCGGTGGACGCTGTGGACGGAAATACGAGCACGGTCGCGGGCGCCAGGGCCCAGCTCATCGAGGAGCTGCGGGCGCACGCGCTGGTGCTGGGCGAGGTGACGCTCACCAGCGGGGCCCGCGCGGCCTACTACGTTGACGCCAAGCGCGCGATCCTGCGCCCGGCCGGCTTCACGGCACTCGGCGTCCTGGTCGCCTGCCAGGTGTCCGAGTGGGCGGGCACGGCCGTGGGCGGCATGACCATGGGAGCCGACCCGGTCGCGTGCGCGGCGCTCGCGGGCGGCGCGGGCGCCAAGGCGTTCTTCGTGCGCAAGGACGCCAAGGCGCACGGCCTGCAGCGTCGCATCGAGGGCCCCCCACTGCTGCCCGAGGACCGCTGCGTGGTCGTCGAGGACGTGGTCACGACGGGAGGCTCCACGCTCGCTGCGATAGCTGCCCTGCACGACGCCGGGCAGGAGATCTGCGGGGTCATCAGCGTGCTCGACCGCCTCGCCGGCGGCGGCGCCGCCATCGAGCGCGAGTCCGGCGCGCCGTACGTCGCGCTGACCACCATCGACGACATCTACCCGGATCGCCCGGATCGCCCGGGCTCCTCGAGCGCGTGAGCGGATGATCGCCGGGGAGCCGGCCGGGGAGCCGAGGATCCGTGCGGCACGCCCGCAGGACGTGCCCCTGCTGCTCGGGCTGTTCAGGGAGCTGGCCGAGTACGAGCAGCTCGCGCACGAACTGCGCGCCACGCCGGAGCTGGTCGCGGAGGCGCTGTTCGGCGTCCGTCCGTCCGCTGAGGCGCTGATCGCGGAGGTGGGCTCGGAGACGGCCGGCTATGCCCTCTTCTACCCGACCTTCTCCACCTTCCTGGCCATCCAGGGGGTCTGGCTGGAGGACCTGTTCGTGCGCCCCGCCCACCGCGGCGGCGGAGTTGGGCGGGCGCTGCTGGCGGCGGTGGCGGGCGTCGCGCGCGAGCGCGGCGGCGAGCGCCTGGAATGGGCGGCGCTCGACTGGAACGAGCTGGCGCTCGGCTTCTACCGGCGGATCGGCGCGCAGCGGATGGACGAGTGGATCACCCACCGGCTGGTGGGCGATGAGCTGAGGAGCCTGGCCGGGGAATCCGGCGAGGAACCGGGCATGGAGCGGCGGTAGCCTTCTCGCCGAGCCATCGCCTGTGCGACCCGGCCACGCCCTCGTAGTCCAATGGATAAGACGACCGCCTCCTAAGCGGTAGATCCAGGTTCGACTCCTGGCGGGGGCAT
>DAINPC010000173.1:0-5147 GCA_036743695.1 Solirubrobacteraceae bacterium
CACAGCGAACGCAGCCCAGGTTTTCGCAAACGACTTTATGCGACAGCCTCCGTCCGGAGCGGTCGTCTTGTCGCCGCGATGCGATGCGCCCGCTTCGTCACCAAGGCAGTCACACGCCCGCTTGAGCTCGATCGGCGACCAAGCGGCACGATCGACCGTCAAGGCGCGAGCAAGCGGGATCAGACCGATGCACGTTGACACCTCGGCGGCCTATGCCTAGAATGTCTAGGTATGGCGTCCGGCGAGGTTCAAGGGCATGTCGATGGGATGCTGCTGGCGGTCTTGAGCGGCGGCCCGCTGCACGGCTACGGGGTCACAGAGGAGCTTAGGCGCCGCAGTGGTGGCGAGTTCGATCTGGCGGAGGGGACGATCTACCCAGCGCTGCATCGCCTGGAGTCCTCGGGTCTGTTGGTCAGCCGCTGGGAGGTGGTCGGCGGTCGGCGGCGGCGCGTGTACGCGCTCTCGAGCTCCGGTCAGCGTGCCGTTGTGGACCGCCGGGCTAGCTGGCGGGCGTTCAGATGCGCCGTAGACACAGTGTTCGGTGGCGAGGCGCTCGAGGCCGGCTGATGGACACACCTGATCCGATCGATGCGTATCTCCGCGCGCTGAAGCGCGAGCTTCGTGTGCAGGGAAGGGCGCGGCGGCGGATCTTGGCCGAGGTTCGCGCGCACCTGCTCGACGCCGTCGAAGCCGAGCAGTCGAGGCGCGCTGAGGAGGGCGTCGCTGCGCAGCGTGCGGTTGTCCGTTTCGGCCTTGCCGCCGAGACCGCGCGTCAGTTCAACTGTCTTGCGGGTCGCCGCCGTGCGGTCCTCCGGCGGGCGCTGGTGCCCTGGATCGCTGCGGTCGCGCTGACCTCGACGGCGACTGCGACGGTCTGGGCGTTCCACGCCGGCCCAGCCCCGCCGCGGCAGGCTCTTGCTCATCCGGCCGTGCGACATGGCTGCGTGCAGCGCGCCGTCGCGTTTTCCCCGGTGCGAGCACAGCGCGACGTCCCCCGAGCATCGTCCCCGACCGCGCCGCGAACGCGGGCTGTGTGCGGCGCGCGGCACGCGAACGCGCGATGAGTCCTCAGCCGCACCGCGCTGTCAGTTTCGCGCCGGCTCATGCCAGCGAGAAGCTGGTGTGATGACCAACACAAAGGCGGGTGAGGAGACCAGCGCCGAGCCCGGCGTGAAGCGATCGAAATCGGCCACGAGTTCGATTGTGGAGCTGGTCTTGATCGTCGCAGTGGCGCTAGGACTGGCGCTTGGCATCCAGGCGTTCGTCATCAAGCCCTACCGCATTCCCAGTGGCTCGATGGAGCCGACGCTGATCGAAGGACAGCGCGTGCTGGTCAACCGCCTCGGCATGGACTTCAGCGAACCCCATGTCGGCGGGATGTACGTGTTCCACCCGCCCGACGGCGCCGAACAGCAGCAATGCGGGCCAACAGCGCACATGGTCATCCCCGGCGGTGCCGCATGCTCGGCTCCCATGCCCCAAAAGGCGGGCGTCAACTTCATCAAGCGGATCGTCGCCGGCCCCGAAGACGAAATCTACATAAAGGAAGGCCACGTCTTTCGCAAGGCCGCCCGCGCGAGCCGGTTCGTCGCGGAGGAGGACTCCTACATCAAAGCCTGCGGCTCAAGCACGGAGTGCAACTTCCCCAAGCCGATCAAGATTCCTCGCGGTCACTGGTTCATGATGGGCGACAACCGCGGCGACTCCGACGACAGCAGGTACTGGGGACCCGTCCCCACTGGATGGATCATCGGGCAGGCCATCGCCACCTACTGGCCCCCCGACCGCATCGGGATCTTCTGAGCAGCCCCCGCCCGACATTCAGGTCGGGCGTAGCGCCCGGTCGGGAGCTGCCGCTCACGCCACGAGCGACGATGTGGTTGTCCTGTTTAGCCGCGCGGCCGCTCGCTTGAGCCCGTTGCATCGAGTCGCCTGCTGCCTGCTTTGAGCAAGATCCGAGCGTCTCGCCTTCGCCCAGCCCCACGCCTGCTCAGGACGAGCACGAGCACTGACGCGCACCAAGACGGACACTTCCGCATCGTTGCGCAAGCAGGCGTGAACGTAGCCTCAGCCGACCGCTCGGACATCGTCCGCAGCAGGCGTGGGGCTGGGCGAAGGCGAGACACTCGGATCTTGCGCAAAGGGGAAGCGGCGGCTGCGGTCGGAGGCTGATCAGCAGAGCGGGCGCGGCTTGTCGGAGGACGAGGTCCGGGCTCGCGTGGCGCGCTGCGAGGATCACGACCTTCCGCATGATCCGGTGCTGAGGCCGAAGCCGATCGTTACGATCGAAGCCAATGGCCGATGGCGTTACGACGGCGAGTCGTGCCGGCCCGCTCGCCCGCGCCCCCTCAGGCGGTCTCGTGGTCGGCGCGATTGCCTCTCTGCAGTTCGGCTCAGCGCTGGCCGCGACCCTGTTTCAGCGGCTCGGACCGGGTGGCACGGTGTTCCTACGCCTGGCGTCGGCGGCGACCATCCTGCTCCTGCTGTGGCGGCCACGGCTGCGCGGGCGCACAAGGCATGAGCTGCTGCTCGCGGGCGTCTTCGGGCTCGTGCTGGCCGCGATGAACCTGAGCTTCTATGAGGCCGTGGACAGGATCCCGCTGGGAATCGCCGTGGCGATCGAGTTCGTGGGACCGCTGGCGGTCGCGGTGGCGGGCTCTCGGCGGCGGGTCGACCGCCTCTGGGTCGCGCTCGCGGTCGCGGGCATCATCGCGCTGACCCGCGGCGGCGCACATGGGCTCAACGAGCTTGGGATTGCCCTTGCGCTAGCAGCCGGCTGTCTCTGGGGCACCTACATCCTGCTGAACGCCCGGCTCGGACGGGCCTTCGAGGGCTCGACGGGGCTCACGCTAGCGATGTGCGTAGCAGCTTTGGCGGCACTCCCGGCGGGCATCGCCGGTGGCGGCGGGCACCTGCTGGAACCTGCCTCGCTCGCACTCGGGTCAGCCGTAGGCATCCTGTCGTCGGTGATCCCCTACTCGTTCGAGCTCGAGGCGCTTCGCCGAATCGCACCACCGACCTTCGGGGTGCTGATGAGCCTTGAGCCCGGGATCGCGGCGCTCGCCGGCTTCCTCGTGCTCGGCCAAGAGCTCGGCGCCCGCGCGCTACTCGGCATCGCACTGGTCGTCGTCGCCTCGGTGGGTGCGTCGCGCAGCACGGCCGAGGTGCCGATCGCCCTGTAACGATGAGCAACCGTTGCGAGCGAGCCAAGCGAACCTTCCGCGCGTGCGCATCCGCGTGAAAGGAGCCGTCTCCGCCGGGGTCCACCTCGCTGCCGCAATGGACGGTGGGTGTCGCACAAACCCTCGAAGCCCTCACTGGATCCATTCCAAGGGTGGGGTCGAAATTCCCGAGGGTCATCCGCTCGGCCGCGGCGGTGCGCTCGGCTCGGCCGCGGCGCTCCCAGCGCCTTCCACGGCCGTCACAGCGAGCGCCGCCCAGGTTCTCGCGAACGGCCTTGTGCGACAGCCGCGACGAGCAGGAGCACTCCGCACGCCGATACGCGACACTTCCGCATTGCGCTGCGTAAGCAGGCGTGAACCTACCCTCAGACGACGCGCTCGGACGTCGTCCGGAGCGGGACACGGAGGCGCGTTAATGGACGCGCTCACATTCGCGCGGGGGCAGCACTCTCACCAGGCTGACCAGCCATCTCACGGCCCGGACCCCACGCGCAGGCGACGCTGACCTTGTCGCCGACGCTTCGCTTGGACGAGAACAGCCCCATCCGCGCCGCGGACTTCGGGCGCCATCCGCGTCGTGTCCGTCGGGAGCGTCCGCGACCGGTGCGCCTAGCGAGCCAGCTTCATGCGAGCGCGGCGTGCGAGCAGGGCCTGCACCGAGTCCACCGTCGTGTAGTCGAGCGCCGCGAGAAGCGCCGGCAGGCGCATGAGCGGCGGCCTGCCATCGGCGGTCCGGGCGAGCTGGATCCTGTGCCAGCCGGAGCCCGCGGCAGCTCCGAGCATCTTCCTGACCGGCGCGGGCCCCCCGAGGCGGGGAGCCGGCCTCTCGAGGACGTCTACCTCGCCCCGCACGAACCGGCCCGCGAGATCCGGCCACACCGCGAGCGGGCGCCCGACGCCGACCATTGCGCAGACACCGGACGAGAGCGCCTGGTCGACCTCGGCACGGGTGCGGAACCCACCGGTCAGCATCACGGGCACCGCGGTCGCCTCTGACGCCGCCACGGCGCTGTTCCAGAACGGCGACTCGTGCTCGGTCTGGATCTCGCGCCCCTCAGCGTCGAAGCCGAGCATCGCCGGGGATTCGTAGCTGCCGCCGGAGATCTCGAGCAGGTCCGCGCCGGCCCTCTCGAGCAGGCCTGCCAGCTGCCTGAGCTCATCGTCGCCGCCCTCGCGCGAGTCGAGCTTGATCGCGATCGCCGCCCGCTCCGGGAGAACGGAGCGCAGGCCGCTGACGATCTCCACGAGCAGCCGCGCGCGATGCTCGAGCGGGCCGCCGTAGGCGTCCGTGCGGCGGTTGTGCGCGGGATCCAGAAAGCTGTCTAGGAGATAGCCGTGCGCGGCGTGGATCTCGACGCCGGCGAAGCCCGCGGTGACGACCCGCTCGCCGGCGCCGATGAAGCGATCGCGAACCTCTTCGATCTCGGCAACGGTGAGGGCGCGCGGGCGGGCGAAGAGGCCGGCTAGGGGGACGGCAGGCCCGTCCGATGGGGCGACGGGATTCGGCTGGACGAAGCGGTTCGTCTGGCGACCCGGGTGCGAGATCTGGACGAGCGTCGGCGCGGCGGCGGCGCTCTCTGCCCAGCGGCGCAGCGCGCCCACGTCCGTGGCCGCGTCGACGACGACGTTTCGCGCGCGCTCGAGATGACGTCGGTCGACCATCGCGTTCCCGGTCAGGATCAGCCCGGCGCCTCCGCGGGCGTTCTCGCGGTAGAGCCTGCAATGGCGCTCGTTGGGATCGTTCCGGGGCCCCGCGATCCCCTCGGTCATCGCCGCGCGGCAGAGGCGGTTCTCGAGCATGAGGCCACACGGAAGCTCCAACGGCTCGTTGAGTGCTACTGCGGCCACGCGAGCAAACCTAACCGACCACTCCGCCCGCCCGCCCGCAGATGATCGACACCGTCATGAGCCACATAGGCTTCCGCTGCGTACTGCGAGGACAGCCCTCGCCCGCGCTTTCCCACG
>DAINPC010000174.1:0-976 GCA_036743695.1 Solirubrobacteraceae bacterium
ATCGGCAACCCCGACCACGACGACTCGATCCGCATCATCCACAAGGCGCTGGACGCGGGGATCAACTTCATCGACACCGCCGACGGGTACTCTGCCGGCGAGTCCGAGGAGATCGTGGGGAAGGCGCTCAAGGGACGCCGTGACAGCGTTGTCCTCGCGACCAAGTTCAATCGCCCGATGGGTGAGGACCCCAATCAAAGGGGCGCCTCGCGGCGCTGGATCATGACCGCGGTCGAGAGCTCGCTGCGCCGCCTGCAGACCGACCACATCGACCTCTACCAAATCCACCGTCCGGATCCCGACACCGACATCGAGGAGACGCTCTCCGCGCTCTCGGACCTGATCCACAGCGGCAAGGTCCGTGCGATCGGCTCATCCACGATGCCCGCCTCTGACATCGTCGAGGCGCAGTGGGTGGCCGAGCGCCGCGGCCTGGAGCGGTTTCATACCGAGCAGCCGACCTATTCCATCCTCAATCGGGGCATCGAGGCCGAGGTGCTGCCCGTCGCCCAGCGCCACGGGATGGGCACGCTGGTCTGGAGCCCTCTCGCGAGGGGCATGCTCACCGGGCGCGTCCGCAAGGACCAGCAGACCGACCTGCATCGCGTCGCCATGCTCTCGAGCCTCAGGGACGAACGGCGGATCGACGCCGTCGAGCAGCTCATCCCGCTCGCCGAAGAGGCGGGCTTGCCGATGACGCACCTCGCGATCGCGTTCGCGATCGCTCATCCCGGCGTGACCAGCGCGATAATCGGGCCACGCACAATGGAGCATCTCGAGGACCTGCTCGCCGGCGCAGAGGTCACGCTCACCGACGAGATCCTCGACCGAATCGACACGATCGTTCCGCCCGGCACCGATGTAGGCATGCCCGACGAGTCCGCCTACCTGCCCCCGGCCCTCCAGCAGTCAAACCTCCGCCGCCGGCCCTCCCAAGAACGCGCCGCCGCCTAACCACGCCCCTCGACGGTCCCGC
>DAINPC010000174.1:986-5145 GCA_036743695.1 Solirubrobacteraceae bacterium
GGCGGGGGCGCGCGACCACCACCAGACCCCAATGACCGTCCCCGCCGACGGACGAGACGCGGGCTCCTCCTTCCTCGCCACTGCGGCAGCGACATTCCTGCAGCATCGCGCGCCTACAACAGCAAGCCACTTCAGGAACACTGCCTCGCTAGCGACCTCCTCAGCCCGCCGCCCGGTGGTGGGAGCGGCGCCCGAAGATGTCCGCGAGGCGGCGGCCCACGACGATCAGTACCCCGAACGTAAGCGCGTAGGCGTTGATCACCCATTGCACCGTGCCCACGTCGGTGTCGAACTGCTTCTCGATCGCCGGCAGCGCCACTGCGAGCGCGCTGAAATCGTTGGCGATCACCAACACTGCGACCCCCATCGCCACCAGCGCTGGAATGGTGGCGCGGTCGAGCGGTCGCTCTCCGTCGAGGCTCGACGATGTCGTCGCAGGCGCCACCCAGATGAAGACGAACGCCGTTGGCGGTCGCCCTCGCAACGGACTCCATGTGATGGGAGAGCCTCACACCACGGTACGCTGCCGGCCCGGCGAGGTGCGAGAGCTTCTGTAGACCAGGGAGAGCGAGACTCAGCCGTCGGGTAGTCCCCAGCGTGCTGTTGCAGGTGATCGCGCCGGTTCGCTTCGCGTCGGATAGGCTCATCGGCGATCAGATTCGGGTAGCCGTCGAGCGCGGGCAGAAGTCGCCGCCACGCCAGCGTCCAAGCCCGCGATTCCGCCGAGATGACGCGCCGAGAGGAAGGAGCGCAGATGAGCAGCCGCACGTTTGTGATCGGGGTTGGGATGTCGAAGTTCGACAAGCCCGGCACCAAGGAGGGCGACTACCCGGAGTGGGTGCTCGAGGCGGGATCCAAGGCGCTCGCCGACGCCGGCATTGCATATGAGCGCGTGCAACAGGCCTACGCCGGCTACTGCTATGGCGACTCAACCTACGGTCAGCGCGCGATCTACGGGCTCGGCCTGACGGGCATCCCGGTGATCAACGTCAACAACAACTGCTCGACCGGCTCCAGCGCGCTGTTCCTCGCCCGCCAAACGGTCAAGGGCGGCCTGGTCGACTGTGCGCTCGCTGTCGGCTTCGAGAAGATGGAGCGCGGCTCGCTGGGGATGAAGTACACCGACCGCACGCCCGCGATGGACAAGCACATGATGAGGATGTTCGACATCCGCCCGCCCGAGGAGTCTCCGTTCGCGCCGCAGATGTTTGGAAACGCCGGACGCGATCACATGGAGAAGTACGGCTCCACGCCCGACCACTACGCCTGGATCGGCTGGAAGAACCACAAGCACTCGGTCAACAACCCCTATGCGCAGTTCCAGGACGAGTACTCGCTCGAGGACATCAAGGCGGCGAAGATGATCCACGAGCCGCTCACGAAGCTGCAGTGCTCGCCCACCTCAGACGGCGCCGCGGCGGCGATCGTGGCAAGCGAGCGGTTCGTCGACGAGCACGACCTCTGGGCTCAGGCGATCGAGATCGCCGGCCAGGCGATGGTCACCGACCTCGCCTCGACGTTCGACGAGAGCGCCGACTGCATCAAGATCGTCGGCTACGACATGAGCAAGGAGGCGGCGCGCCAGGCCTACGAGGAAGCGCAGGTCGGACCCGAGGACGTCCAGGTGATCGAGCTGCACGACTGCTTCAGCGCGAACGAGCTCATCACATACGAGGCGCTCGGCCTGGCCGAGGAGGGCCACGGACATGAGCTCATCGACTCGCACGACACGACCTACGGCGGGCGCTGGGTCGTCAATCCCTCCGGCGGGCTGATCTCCAAGGGCCACCCGCTGGGTGCCACCGGGCTGGCGCAGTGCAGCGAGCTCTGCTGGCAGTTGCGCGGCCTGGCCGACGCGCGTCAGGTCGACGGCGCGAAGGTCGCCCTCCAGCACAACATCGGCCTCGGCGGCGCCGCCGTGGTAACGGTCTACAAGCCGGTCGCAAGCTGATATAGCGGCGCGCTGCCCCGCTGGTATGGTCTGCGCCCTTGAAGCGCCTGGAGGCTCACCGTGTGGCCGGTCGTCGCTGCCCCGGCGCAGCCCGCATCGCGGGTGGGCCGCTGCTTCACCGCGACATCGGTGACGAGACGGTCGTCGAGATCGAAGGTCAGTGGCGATGATCGCCGGGTACGCGCCGGACCTGGAGGCGATCCGCGGCGACGTCGCGTCGCTGTCCGCGATGAGACGATCATCAGCGCGGGCGGGCGAGCGCGCGAGCGCGGAGTGGATGCTGCGCAGGCTGCGCAAGCTTGGGATCGAGGACGTGGGGATCGAGCCTTATCGCTACCAGGCGACGTATGCGCTTGCGCACGGCCTTCATAACGCGGCAGGCATAGCCGCGAGCGTGCTCGGCGGGCCACGTGGCGCGGCCCTGGCCGCCGCCACGCTGTGCTCGTATGAGATGGAGGTGAGCGGCGCGCGCCAGTGGCTTCGGCGCCTGCTGCCGGCTGGTGACGGGGCGAATGTGATCGCGCGGGTGCCTGCGGCAGGACGCCGACGGGCGACGCTCGTCCTCGTCGCCCACCACGACGCCGCCAACACGGGCCTGATCTGGAGCCCGACGGTCGTGAGTGCCGGCGGCGCCCGCCACCTTCGCCGCCGCCGCGTCGACCCGTTCATGGCGCCGGTGGAGCTCGCGCTTGCTCTCGCGGGCGCGGGCGCTCTGCTCGGGCGAAGGGGCCGCGCGGCGCGGGTGCTCGCCGCCGGGATCCTCGGACTCGCGTGCGCCGCCGACGCCGACGTCGCACGCAGCGACACGGTGCCCGGCGCCTGCGACAACGCAAGCGGCGTGGCGGTCTGCATCGATCTGCTGCGCGCGCTCGCCGCCGAGCCGCTTCCCGAGGCGGACGTGCTCGTTGCCTTCACGGGATCGGAGGAGGCCGGCATGGGCGGCATGGCGGCGTTCCTGGATCGATACGGAGCGCGCCTGAAGCAGCAGCCGGCCTTTGTGCTCGGCCTGGACACGCTGGGCGCGGGGACGCCGATCGTCTGCAGCGCCGAGGGCGCTATGCGCGAGCAGCGCTACCACGAGCGTGACATCGCGCTGGTCGAGGAGGGCGCGGCGATCGCCGCCGTGCCCTCCCCCCAGCGCTGGCGCATCGGAGGGTGGACGGATCCGGTCCTGGCCGTCCATCGCGGTCTGCCGTGCGCCTCGGTCCTCTCGATGGGACTCGGCTGCTTCCCCGACTACCATCACCCGACCGACACGGTCGAGCGGGTCCGGTGGGCCTGCGTGATGGCCTGCGCGAGGATCGCCGCCGGAACCATCGAGGCATTTCAGCGCCGCGCCGCAGCGGGGCCCTGGCCGTGAGCAGCTCGACCGCTCGTAGGCTTTGGGGCATATTGGAGCAGTTGGGAGGCACGACGTGAGCACCGGTGTGACCGGCCTCGTGGTCGCATCGGTCTGGTTGGGCGCCCTGCGCCCCTCAGGGCACCTGCGGCGAGATTTCGGCAGACTTGATGCGATGGGTCCCGGCCCCCGAAAAGGAGCAGAAGCGCCATGACGGACGACGCCAAGCAGCACGCGCTCGATCAGTTCGCGACCTTCATCAACCCGCAGAAGGTGCGCGTCATGAAGGCCGCCGGGCTCGACATAATCGAGGCCAAGCGGTCGGGCCCCTGGGTGTGGGACGTCGATGGGGCCAAGTTCCTCGACTGCTTCACCTCGGCAGGCTCGTTCAACGTCGGGCGCAGGAACCCCCGAGTGGTGGCCGCGGCCCACGCCGCCATCGACCAGCTGGACAACGGGAACTTCCTGCTCTGCTCACAGGCCAAGGCCGAGCTAGCGGCCAGGCTGGCCGAGATCACGCCCGGAGACCTCTCCTGCACCATGTTCGGCACCGGTGGCGGAGAGGCCATCGACTTCGCCATCAAGCTGGCCCGGGGCTCCACCGGCCGGCCCCGGATCATCTCTACCGTGAACGGCTATCACGGCCACACCGGGTTCGCACTCTCGGCCGGCGGCCGGGCTTCGTTCCGGGCGCCGTTCGAGCCGCTGATGCCGGAGTTCGTCCAGGTGCCCTTCGGCGACCTCGACGCCCTGTCCGCCGCCGTCGACGAGCGCACCGCCGCCGTGCTCCTGGAGCCGATCCAGGGCGAGGGCGGCATCGTCATGCCGCCTCCCGGGTACCTGGCCGGCGTCCGCGCCGCGTGCGACCG
>DAINPC010000175.1:0-5077 GCA_036743695.1 Solirubrobacteraceae bacterium
TCGACCCTGCGGACATCCGGCGGGGTGTAGTGGCCGACGAGGTGATCCCGCTCGCCCGGCCGGTGCTGGGGGATGCGGAGGAGCGGGCCGTGATCGAGGTGCTGCGCTCCGGGCAGCTGTCGCTCGGGCCGCGCGTGGGGGAGTTCGAGCGGCGCTTCGCCGCCCGGGTGGGGGCTCCGCTGGCAAGCGCCGTGAGCAGCGGCACCGCCGGGCTGCACCTGGCGCTGCGCGCCGTTGGCGTGGGGGAGGGCGATGAGGTCATCACGAGCCCTTTCTCCTTCGTCGCCTCCGCCAACGCCGCGCTGTATGAGCGGGCGCGCCCCGTGTTCGCGGACATCGACCCCGTGACGCTCAACCTCGACCCGCAGGCCGCCGCCGCCGCCGTCACCGAGCGCACGCGGGCGATCCTGCCCGTCCACATCTTCGGCTACCCCGCCGACATGCCCGCGTTCGAGCGGATCGCGCAGCAGCGCGGCCTGGCGATCGTCGAGGACGCCTGTGAGGCGCTCGGGGCGCACCACGCCGACGGATCGCCCGTCGGCGGCCGTGGGCATCCGGCGGCGTTCGGCTTCTACGCCAACAAGCAGCTCACCACCGGGGAGGGGGGGATGGTGACGCTCGCGGATCCCGCCTTGAAGGAGCGGATCGACTCGGAGCGCAACCAGGGGCGCGCCCCGGACATGGGCTGGCTCGACCACGACCGGCTCGGGTTCAACTACCGCCTCTCCGACATCGCCTGCGCACTCGGGATCGCCCAGCTCGATCGACTCGAGGAGATGCTCGCCGATCGCGCTCGCGTCGCCGGGCTCTACCGCGAGGCGCTCGCCGGCATCGAGGGTCTCGAGCTGCCGTGCCCCGACCGGGGGGGAGACGTCCGCGGCTGGTTCGTGTTCGTCGTGCAGCTCCCGCGCGGCGTGGACCGCGACGAGACCGTCCGGGCGCTCGCCGCGGCGGGGATCCAGAGCAAGCCCTACCTCCCGGCGATCCATCTGATGAGCTTCTACCGCGAGCGGTTCGGGCATCGGGAGGGGGAGTTCCCGGTCTGCGAGAGCGTCGCGGCCCAGTCGCTCGCGCTGCCGTTCTACCCGAGGATGGAGGAGGGGAAGGTCGCGCGCGTGGCGGAGCGGCTGCTTCTCAGCACGCGCGCTGCCTGACGATCGCGCCCCAGTCGCTGACGATCGCGCCCCAGTCGGAGACATCGCGTTGTTTTCGCTTGACTTCGCTGGGCAACGCGGACATGGTTCCGAAACATGAGATCTTGCAGCCGGCGGAAACGTGTCGGTGCAGCTGCGGTGAGCCTGCTGACGGTCGCTGCGCTCGCTGCCGCGACGGGATGCGGCGGCTCGAGTGAGGTAACCGCGACGAGCCGTGGCCCGTCGACGGTCAGCTCGATTCCTTCTACCGTCAAAGCAGCGGCGCCCACCAAGTCGCCGTCCACGACGACCGCGCCACCGCCCTCGCAGCACTCCGCAGCGACTGCCCCCTTTGTCGCGGGCGCAGACGCGATCTGCAAGCGGTTCAACGCCAGACTCGGGACCGCGGCCGAGGTCCGCTCGGAGGCTGCCGCCAGAAGCTCGGTCTCCTTCGTCCCCGGCGGCGGAGCCCGGGTGATCGCGACTCGCCGGAGCGCTCCCGCCGTGGCCGGCATGCCGGCCGCTGCATAGACTTGCCCGCATCTCCCGCTTCCACGAGCCCCAGCATCCGGACTTCCAGCGGCTGAACGCCTCGATCGGCTTCGATCGGCGCCTGTGGCCGCAGGACATTGCGCAGTCGCGCGCGCACGCGGGAATGCTCGCGGCGTGCGGGATCATCGCGGCGGCGGACCGCGACGCGCTGCTCAGCTCCCTGGCCCAGGTCGAGGGCGAGCTGCGCGAGGAGCGCTTCCAGCTCGCTCCGGAGGACGAGGACATCCACATGGCGATCGAGCGCCGCGTCACCGAGATCGCGGGCCCGGTGGGGGGCAAGCTGCACACGGCCCGCTCCCGCAACGACCAGGTGGTGACCGACCTCGCCATGTACGCGCGCGAGCGCGCCGCCGAGGCCCAGACCGCGACCACCGGCCTGATGGCCGTCCTTCTGGAGCGCGCCGAGGAGCACGTCGACTGGGCGATGCCGGGCTACACCCACCTGCAGCGCGCTCAGCCGGTCTACCTCGGCCACCACCTGCTGGCCTACTTCTGGATGCTCGCGCGCGACCGCTCGCGCTTCGCCTTCGCCGAGCACGAGTGCGGACGGCTGCCGCTCGGCTCGGGCGCCCTGGCGGGCGTGAACTTCGACACCGACAGGCGCCTGCTGGCGCGCGAGCTCGACTTCCGCGAGCTCGCCCCCAACTCGATCGACGCGGTCTCCGGGCGGGACTTCATCCTGGACTACCTCGGCGCCGCGGCCACCTGCTCGACCCACCTCTCCCGTCTGGGGGCGGAGCTGGTGCTGTGGTCCAGCGCCGAGTTCGGCTTCTGCGAGCTGCCGGACGCGTGGAGCTCGGGCTCCTCGATCATGCCGCAGAAGAAGAACCCCGACGCCGCCGAGCTGCTGCGGGCCAAGGCGCCGCGCGTTGTCGGGCACCTGGCTGCCTTCCACGGCGTCATGCACGCGCTGCCCCTCACCTACAACAAGGACCTGCAGGAGGACAAGGAGCACCTGTTCGACGCCGTCGACACGCTCGAGCTGACGCTGGCCGCGGCCACGGGCATGATCGCCGGGGTGAGCTTCGACCGCGAGCGCATGAGCGAGGCGGCGGGCGATGAGCTGATCGCGGCGACCGACGTGGCCGACCTGCTGGTGCGCCTCGGCGTGCCCTTCCGCGAGGCGCACGGCGTCGTGGCGGGCCTCGTGCGCACGGCGATCGACGCCGGCAAGCCGCTGTCGGCGCTCACGCCGCAGGAGCTCGCGGCGGTCAGCGAGCTCCTGGCCGCCCACCGCCAGGAGCTCGACGCGGTGCTCGCGCAGAGCTCGTGGCTGGAGTCGAAGGTCTCAGAGGGTGGCACCTCGCTGGCGCGCGTGCGCGAGCAGCTGCTGCTGGCGCGGGCGGTGCTCGATGAAGGCGAGCTCACCTGAGTTGGAGGCGCTGTCGCCCGAGTTGGAGGCGCTGTCGCCCGAGTTCTACGACCGGCCCGTGCTGGAGGTCGCACGCGAGCTGATCGGCTGCACGGTCGAGCACGGCGGAGCTGCCGGGGTGATCGTAGAGACGGAGGCCTACCACGAGAGCGAGCCCGCCTGTCACGCCTTCGTGGGGCTCACCCCGCGCACGCGCACGCTGTTCGGGCCGCCCGGCCGCGCCTACGTGTACCGCTCCTACGGCATCCACGCGCTGCTCAACGCCGTCTGCGAGCCCGAGGGGGTCGGCGCGGCGGTCCTGATCCGGGCGCTTCAGCCCACCGCCGGGACCGACGCGATGCGCGCCCGCCGCCGCTCTGGCGCCCAGCGCTCGCGCGAGGAGCGCCCAGCGCGCGAGGAGGATCTCTGCTCGGGGCCCGGGAAGCTGACCCAGGCGCTGGGAGTCTCGCTGGCGCAGAACGGCGGCGATCTCTTCGCTGGCGCCGTGCGCATCGGCCCGCGGTCGCAGGAGTGGCTCGATCCCACGATCCTCCTCGCCACCAGGATCGGGATCAGCCGGGCGGTGGAGCTGCGCTGGCGCTTCTGCCTGGCGGGCAGCCGCCACGTCTCGCGGCCGCGACCCCAGCTGTGATGCCAGTGCGTCAGTCGGCCTCGGTGGCGACCCGCGCCGCCTCCTGCGCGCCGATGAACGGCGCGAGCGCGAAGTAGGTCGCGCTGCACACCAGGCCGGCCAGCGCCGCGGCGCGTTTGCGCAGCGTGTAGGTCAGGCACAGCTCGAACAGCCCGCCGATGACCGCTTCGACTCTCACCTCCGGCGGCACGCCGCCCGTCGGGGCCTCCTGCAGGCCGGCGAGGACCATGTGCGAGTAGGCCTTGACGCCCTTCCTCGCCAGCTCGGCGCTGCGTCGGCTGGCGATGCGGGCGTCCACCAGCGAGATGTGGGCGAAGGTGGGCTCGGAGGCCAGGAAGTCGCAGAGCGCCGCGATCCCCGCCCGCACGCCCAGACGCCAATCCGCCTCGGAGGCGAAGGCGCGCTCGACGACGGCCAGGCTCTTGCCATGCCCGACCTCGTAGGCCACCAGGAACGCGTCCTCCTTTCCTGCGAAGTTCCCGTAGAACGCATCCAGCGAGACAGCCGCCCCGTCGGCGATGTCTCTGACTGTGACCGCCGCGTAGCCCTTGGCGGCGCTGAGATTGGCGACAGCGTCCAGGATCCGCTCGCGCTGGTTGTGCACCACGAAGCTGTGCGAGCCGTTCTGCTCGCCGCGCAGCCCACGCCGGCGCCCCGAGACCTGGACCAGCGACAGGCTTCCCGGCGCGCGCCCGCCGCTGGAGCCGACCGACGACGCACGCGCCAGCAGCGGATCCCCGACGCTGAGCACCGCCTGCGGTGCCGGGTGATAGCAGTGCAGCCACCTCACCAATTCCGGCGCCAGGGTGCGCAGCTCGCGCTCGCGGTGACTGCGCACGCGCGCGAAGAGAACCTCGTTGAGCCCTCCCACGATCGCTCGCAGCAGGGGGTTCGGCGCCCCGGCCGGATCCACGGTCAAGCCAAGCGCCTCGCCCAGCTGCCGTTCGTAGGCGCCGATCAGCCGCTCCCTGCGGGCGAATCCCCCCGGGCGCACGGCGCCGATCTCCACCAGGACGAGCGGGACGACCTGCGGGCTCTCGATCGCGCGCTCGAACAGCGCCCCGATCGCCGCCTCCGCGCCGCGCTGCGCGTCTCCCGCGCTGCGGTAGGCATCCGCTGCCTCGCCGGCCACGGTCGCGATGACCGTGTCGTATGCCTCCAGGAAGCACTGTTCCCGGTTGGGGAAGTGTTCGTAGAACGCCCTGCGCGAGACGCCCGCTCGGGCGATCACGTCGGCGACGGTCGTCTTCAGATAGCCGCGCTCGCTCACCACCTCGATCAGCGCCGCCAGCAGTCGGCGCCGCTGGCTGTCCGCCACCTGCTCGCGGGTGAGCGAGTGCGGTCCACGCGGCAACTGTCGCGGTGTACTCCCAGGCGATCCTGCCCCCG
>DAINPC010000176.1:0-1429 GCA_036743695.1 Solirubrobacteraceae bacterium
CTCAAGATCGGCTGCGTCCGCCGCTCGGCGTAGTGCTCGCCGGCGGACAGGGGCGACGCCTGGACGGCGGCAAGGCGACGGCCCGTCTTGGAGGGCGCTCCTTGGCGTCCTATCCAGTGCAGGCGATGCGGGCCGCCGGCCTCCAGACGCTGGTGGTGGCAAAGCCCGACTCGGCGCTTCCCGATCTCGACTGCCGCGTACTGCGCGAGCCTTCTCGCCCGCTTCACCCTCTGTGTGGGGTTGTCGCCGCACTGAGGGAATCCGAGGGCCGGCCGCTCGTCGTGTGCGCCTGCGACATGCCGTTCGTGGCGTCCTCGCTGCTCGCCTGGCTGGGAGCGCTCGACGCGCCTCTGGTCGTCGTTGACGACGGTGACCGACTGCACCCGCTGCTCGGCCGCTATGACCCCACGCTGCTCGAGACTCTGAGCAAGCAGCTCGAGCGCCAGGCACCGCTGAAGGAGGTCGTAGCGGCGCTCGGCCCGAGAGTCGTTAGCGCGAGGGAGCTCGAGCGTTTCGGCAATCCCCACCGGATATGCCTGAACGTCAACACCCCGGCCGACCTCGAGCACGCCGAGAGGCTGCTCTCTGACAGCGACCGGGCGATGCACCTCCCGCCGCATTCAGCCGATCTCGCGCGCTAGCTCCAGGAGCTCCGAGAGCGCCCGTGGGTTCCTGCCCGCGATCCAACACGCGATCGGCGCCGCGGTGCGCTCTGAGGCGTGAGCGGCCGCCGCAGCCAGGCTCAGCAACTGTTCGACCTCCTCATCGCTCGGTGGCGGGACACCCATCCGCCGGGCGAACTCTGTGAGCCATTCATCCCTGGTCACCCTGCACATCCTCTGTCGCTTCCGACCGCCGTTGGGGCCTGCTCGACCTCGATACCGGGCTGCATCACGTGTTGGTCTCCTTGCGCACGGCCTCCAGCAAGCAACGACACGTCAATATACATAAAGGCAGCACGTTCTTACATGCCGGCTGGGAAAACCCCTGCGGGCAGTGCGTTTTCCCCATCGCGAGTATGAGGACGATGACGGTGCCCGCGAGCTGCATGAGCACCGAGCACATGCGTGCTCGGATTCACCACTCGCAACCGCCCAGGCTGCGGACGCCGACCCGTGCTTCCCACGAATGCACTCCAGCGTTACCGTTGCTGCTCGCTGGAGTGGGTCCCGTTTCGCGAACGATATCTGTAAGGCCGAGGGGGATGCGAACGCCGGGTGGTCCTCGAAGTCTGTGGTGGCCGCGACTATTTCACCGTCAGCGTGCCCCACATCCCCGCCGCGCGGTGGCCCGGCGCCTGGCAGAAGAACGTGTAGGTGCCGGGCTTGAGGCGGACGGTGACCGAGGCCGAGCCGCCGGTGACGAACTGGCTCGCGCCAAGCACAGGCGTGGGACCCTGCGTCGCGCCGCTCGAGCCCTGCTGGATGGC